>JAJAYU010000178.1 GCA_026786125.1 Chamaesiphon sp. | reverse complement strand
AATTTAGCCAGAGTAGGGGTTTAGTTGATAATTGATAATTGATAATTAATTATCAATCTCCCAGTCTCCCAGTCCCCCAGTCTCCCAGTCTTCCACACCTTGAACGCCGCCCAACAAGCCACCAATATCTCTCTCACCACCAAAATTGCTTCCGCTGTTAGTCTGTTTCGGAGCGAGTTTCCCGATGCAAAAGTAGACTTGAAGCCGTGGGCACCAGATATTGATACCCAAGAGTTAGTCGATCCTGATTCGATCGATTTTAGCTTCCACTTTCCTGGCTGGAGTCGGCGGTGGCAAAGCCGTAGTGTCTTGGTGCAGATTCGCTTTTATGAAGACAAGCTGGAATCTACCCGCAATTTTATCGGGCTGGAAGTAGCTGGATTTGATTATCGGGGCAAACAGTGGCGACTATCTACTGTTAATGATTGGCAATTTGAGGGCGAGATTCAACCCAATCCAGAAATCGCCGAAAAGTTAAAACAATTTTGTCGCCAGATCTTTGAATTATTTAGTGTGGGTTGATAGGTTACAGCGGTTTTAACCGCTGTAACCTATCAACCATTCACCATCCACCAACTAAACATCGATCAAATAGCTACTAAAATCCCTGTCTACATGCTGCAAGCCAGTTTTCACACCACTCCGACGAATCCCGCCAGTGGTGATATCAAAACCAACAATTTCCCCATCCAATTCAGGAATAACTCGACAAGCGTAGAGCTGAGAAGTTTCTGGTAAAAATACCTGGGGATGCCCTGCTGCAAAATCAAACAGAGACGGTGATGTGATGCCCTGCAAACCACCACTTTGTTCGGTATTGGGTGCAAAATCATATTTTGCCCAGGAGCTGTAGACAAGGGCATAATCAGTAGCTCCCGATCGATATAATTGTGGCACTTCCATCTCAGCATAAAAGCCAGGATGATAGATCGGCGGCAAGTATTCCCATTCTTCAAAGCTATTATTTTTAGCTTTGAGCAAAGCAATTGCCCCTTTTTTGCCCAATGGTTGAGTCGCATCTTTTGCCGACAACAGCATATAAATCTGTTCCTCGTGGCGGAATAAAAATGGATCGCGCCATGCGTGAATTGTCAGATCTTCGGGGACATGATTTCGTTCATACGGAGCCTGGGGCTGAATCCGAATACTGGGAATCCGAAACCATCGATCGAAGCTCTGGATATGATGTGTAAATGCTACACCAATATTTTGGGTCATGCCATCATCGGTTGCTTGATTTCTGGATGTGTAAAACATCAGAAACCCACCCTTAACTTTGACAATATCACCACTCCAGATCGAGGTATCGTCCCACCCAATTGGATCTGCACCCAGTACCTTGTCGCTGATCCAATCGATCGTCAAAAAGTCTGTGGTAGTCGCATATCCCACCTGTGAACTAAAGTGATGCTGATCCTCAGCCACTAAAGATCGCTCGGCATTGAGATAAAATAAATGGAAAATTCCGGTTTCTGGGGCAAAGTAATACCAAAAGTCCCAGACGTGACGGTGAGGATGTTGGAGAGTCGGATAGCTAGATTTTGGCGCGAGGGTAAGCATTTTCTACCAATTCAAAATTCAAGATTGGATGGTTAATTCATTACAAAATGAGTGCAGTCAAGTTTCTTGCGAATAGGGCAAGAATTTTTGACTGCAACAATGGAGCGTAGCAATGGGATCGCAGGCACGGCTCACCAATTATTCAGCTTAAGAATAATGATTGATTTCAGGTCAATAAGTTTCAAGTTCTGTTGAAATTTTATCTTGCGACTTTCACTATATTTAGTCAATCCGTCATTTAGGCGATTGTAGTAATTTAATAAGTATTTGTACTCATCAACCAAAAAGCTTAAAACTAATTTACCTATTCACTTCTACCACATATTGAAAATTATTTGTAAATATAAAAATCAATATTTGGATCAATCCTAAATTAGTAATTAATGATGACAGATGTGTCCGCCAGTAAGCGGAAAATCTAGATATTTTTAGGATACCCAATTGACCGACGGAAGCGATCGATTTTTAAATTAGGTTTTGGCTACTCAAGCGAACCACTTACCCCACCCGCTCACAATTCTCAGTCACAATGGATGGATGCTGAGAGACATCGGGACAAACTGAATGAAATCAAGATCTCTGATTATTGCAATCATCGTCGGAATTATTTCCTTGCTCGTAGTGGGGACAAATGCCTATGGCTGGGTGTCGGTACATCGATCGATCCGACTCCTGGATCGAAATCAGCCACAACCGCCAGCATCAGCCATCTTTGTCCCCAAAGATGCACCAGCAGCAATTTCGCTGATCGCAAATGTTGATGAACTGGTAAATTTAAACAGTCTGGCGACACCAAGGGCGAACCAAAGCACCGCTCGCCATGCGATCAAAAAATGGCAACAGCAACTTGGCGATCGATTAGATTTGAATTATCGACGGGAAATCGCACCGTGGTTGGGTGAAGAGATCACCGTTGCGATTACAGATCTAGATTTTGATCGATTACCTCAAAATGGCTCTCAACCTGGATATTTAGCCGTCTTAACCAGTCGTAATCCCGAAGCTAGCAGTCGGATTATTCAGGCTTGGTGGGATCAACAAATTGCAGCAGACAGATTAAAAATTGAAACCTATCAAGGCGTAAAACTTGCGGATAATCGTCGAGACAAAATCACTAGTGCAATTGTCGGCGATCGATATATCCTCTTTGCTAATCATCCCAAAGTCTTACGGGAAGCGATCGATAATCTCCAAACGCCTCGTCTGAGTCTCCTCGACAATCCAGATTACCAGCAGGTAGTCGCCGCCAATAGTCACCATAAAATCGGCATTGGCTACGCTCGTTTACCAGACTTGAAACATTGGCTCGGCAAAGGAGCTGGCGAAAAATATCCAGTAGCTGGGATCAATATCGGAGTCGATCGACAAGGTTTAATCGCTGACTTATCACTGTACCCTACCACCCCTGATCCCACAATTGTAGAGCCAATATCAAACCCAACCCCGCCCAAATTAGTTAATACACTCAAATATTTGCCCCGTCAGAGTAACATTGCGATCGCAGGTACAGATTTAGCCCATTGGCAACAGCAATTAGCGACTATTTTGCCAGAAATTAAATCTTTAACGCCTACACTCGATCAAAACATCACCACAATTGGCAACCAATTAAGTATCAACTTAACTGAAAATATCTTCAGTTGGACAACAGGTGAGTATGCCCTCGCAGCCATTCCCAATCCGACTCAAACTACCACTGATTGGATGTTCATCGCCGAACGTACCCAGCCAGAACGAGTAGATGAGGCAATCGGTTATTTAGATCGAATAGCTAGTCTTGCTGGCTATAATGTCGGGCTGCTCCCCTGGCAAGAAAAACAGGTAATCGGCTGGACAAAACTGGTGACAGAAACCACCTCAAATACCGCTCGACTGATCGCTGAAGTTGCTGGTGTGCATACAAATATTGGTGACAAATACACAATTTTTGCCAGCTCTGTCCCAGCAATGGATGCTACACTCAAAGCGATCGAACAGCAGTCAATCTTGGATAGCGATCGATATCAGCACGGAGCTAATCTATTAACAGCGACTGAAACTGGCTATCTCTATGGTAAATGGCAAACAATTAAGCAACTATTACCAACACAATTACAGGAACAGCCTCTAGTAAAATCATTCAGCGATGGCATCTTTGCTGGATTACCAAATATCAGTTTGAGCAGATATGTCGAAGCTGGAATCCAACGGATCACGCTGTTGTTTCAGGTAGAATAAATGTATTAGCTAGAGATTACCTGAACAGATCTGTAGATCTGTAGGTTGGGTTGAAGAATGTTGGCGGAGCCTCTCCTTCAGGAGACAACCCAACAGGCTCAACTCATAACTTGCCTGGACTCCGTAATAAACCAAAAATATCATCGACAGTAATGCTCAAATCTAGCCCAGCCAAAACGGGTAATCGATTACTACCTGATAACTCCACGGGACTTTGATTCGCTGGGAACGATAGGATGATTCGTTCTTCTGGATCAATCAGCCAGCCCAGACTAGCACCGTGATTGAGGCAGTGTAAAATATTCCGAATTACTTTGGTGTCTTTTTGATCGGGAGATAAGATTTCAATCGTCCAGTCGGGGGCAATTTCAAACACATTAGCAATATCACCATCAGGCTCGAACGGAATGCGTTCCCAGCGAAATATTGCCACATCAGGCACAATCGATCTCTTACCTAATGGTGAGTGAATCGCCAAAGGATCGCCAAATGTACAGCGCAGTTCGGGTAGTGCCATCGCAATTTCAGCAGCTTCAGCGACATCATTTACTAAGTTGCAAAGTTTGAGCTGTAACCGCGAATGTTGTCCTTGAGGCATGGGCTTTTGTTCGATCAATCCAGCAATGAATTCACTGGCTGGCTTGGTTTCTGGCATTGCCAAAAACTCTGCTAGTGTGAAGATTTTAGGTTGAGAAGTAGTTGTCATCGCTAAACCTCCAAATTGGACAGATCGGAAATTTAGGAATTTTTCCTAACCTTAGTCTGCACAGATTAATTGATTTCTATTGACTTATAGCAGAGCCATCAGCAGCTTCTAAGACAAATCCCATATCAGAAATTATATCCCAATCCTGAGTAGCCGACTGTCCTGGGGTGGTGAGGTAATCGCCGACAAAAATCGAATTTGCAACATACAATCCCAAGGGTTGGAGCGATCGTAAATGTACTTCGCGTCCACCAGCAATCCGAATTTCTTGGGAGGGTAATAACAACCGGAATAAACAGAGGATGCGTAAACACTGCTGAGGTGTTAATCGTTTAACATCTGCAAACTTAGTGCCAGGAATCGGCATCAAAAAATTTAGCGGTACGCTAGTCACGCCTAATTCCCGCAGGGACAGGGCTAAATCGATCACATCGTCATTTGACTCGCCCATCCCCAGAATCCCCCCAGAACAGGTGGTGATACCTGCTGCATGGACATTTTTGACTGTCTCAACTCGATCGGTATATGTGTGGGTAGTAGCAATATTAGCGTGATTGGTTTCGGACGTATTGAGGTTATGATTGACTCGATCGACTCCAGCCTCGGCGAGTCGGTGGGTTTGCTCCGCGCTTAATAAGCCCAAGCAAGCACAAACTTTCAGATCGTAGTTTGCCTTGACTTCCCGCACTGCTTCTAATACCTTACCAAAAGTGGCTTCATTAGGCGATCGACCAGAAATCACCATGCAAAAAGTGCCAGCCTTGAGTTCAGAGGCGCGTTTGGCTGCATCTAGAATCTTGGACTGCGCCATCAGTGGATATTTCTCAATCTCGGCGGTGGAGATTTTTGATTGGGAGCAGTAGTGACAATCCTCTGGACACATCCCGCTCTGGGCATTTAATAAATAATGCAGCCTAACTCGATTACCCCAATAGTGACGGCGGACACGATGAGCTGCGGCAATCTGATCCAACAACACCTCATCCTTTGCCTCAAGCACAGAGAGAGCCTCATCTCTGGTCAATATCTCTCCAGCTAAAGATCGATCGGCAAGGCTGCTCCAGGTGGGTGTGGTAAATAACATCAAACTTATGGTCTATATTGCTTTGGCAAACGTTGATATTATCACAAAATCCAACCCAAACCTTCGCGGACTAAAAATAGAACAAATATTCACTTAACCGTTGGCGAAGCCTGCGCTTTGCGCTTACCGTATTGGGTTCTGAATACTCCAATGTTTTTAAGCTAGGGGATCGGCGGACAGGGATTATTACTCGATTTTCTGTAATCCAGCAGTTTTGGGATCGACGATTTTTTGACCGAGGTTGGGAAACTTGATGGCAACAGATTGTTTATTGCCATCTCCAAATACATGGGAAATCTGACCTACGCCAAAACCGCGATGAATCACTCGATCTCCAACTCGCCAGCCTGTTGTCTGACTAGTTACAGTCCCAACCGTTTTCGGTTCTTTTTGCAGGGCTTTGCCAGTGGTTTGACCTTTAACTTTAGTCCGAAGATTACTATTGATTAATTCTGGCGGGAGTTCACCGATAAATTGCGATCGAACAGCAGGTTCTCTATTTCCATATAAGCGACGTTCGCGGGCGTGGGAGAGGTAGAGCATTTCTTCGGCGCGGGTGATGCCGACATAACATAATCTCCGTTCTTCTTCGACAGCTAAGGGATCGTTTAATGAGCGATAACTGGGGAATAATCCTGCTTCTAAGCCGACGAGAAAGACGATTGGAAATTCTAGTCCTTTGGAGGCATGTAAGGTCATCAGGGATACGGCTTCTTTGCCTTCTTGGAGATTATCTAAATCTGAACTTAGGGCAGCACTCGCTAGATAATTCTCTAAGCTAGGTGTTTCATTTTCTTCTTGAAATTGGATGGTAGCATTGACTAGTTCTTGGATGTTTTGAACGCGGTCTAGAGCTTCATCTGTGCCTTGGGTTTGTAATTCGGTAACGTAGCCAGTATCTTCAATAATCCCAGTGACTATCTCGACAACTGGACGAGTTTCGATTTCACCGCGCCATTTATTAATAATCTCGGCAAATGCTAGTACGCCTTTTGAAGATCTGCCAGCAACAGTTTTTACAGAAGTATCATCATTAAGAATTTCCCATAGGGGCACACCTAATTGATGAGCAGCATTTTGGAGATTATCGATGGTAGTTTGTCCGACACCACGGCGGGGAGTATTAATTACCCGCAGCAAACTAACTGTATCGCTCGGATTGGCAATTGCCCGCATATAAGCGACAATATCTTTAACTTCGCGGCGATCGTAGAACTTGAGTCCACCCACAATTGTATATGGTATTTGGGCGCGGACAAAGGCATCCTCGATCGGTCGCGATTGAGCATTGGTGCGATAGAGGGCTGCAAAATTACCATGATTTAGTTCAGGATTTTCGCGCAATAGTTTCCGAATTTGGCTGACTAGAAATTCTGCTTCATCAATCTCGTTATCAGCCGTATAGAGAAATATTGGCTCACCTTCACCACGGGTCGCAACTAAGATTTTATCAATCCGTTGGGTGTTTTTTTGAATTAGATGATTGGCTGCTGCTAAGATGTTCGCTCGCGATCGATAGTTTTCTTCTAGCTTGACCATTGTTTCGGTCAGATCATCTGCTTTACTATCACCAAAATCATCCTGAAAATTCATCAGAATTGTGAAGTCAGCAGCTCTAAAGGAATAAATTGATTGATCGGCATCGCCTACCACAAAGATCGATCGATGTTCCCAAGCATCGAAGGTTTTGCTATCTACGCCATTAGTAACTAAAAGCTGAATTAGATCGTATTGAGTCCGATTGGTATCCTGATATTCATCGACTAATATATGTCTAAATTTGCGATGCCAATAATCTAAAACTTGAGCATTCTGGCGAAATAGCTGAACGGGAACTAATAATAGATCGTCAAAGTCGAGCGCGTTGTTCGCACAGAGGGCATCTTGGTAATGCTTGTACACATCGGCAATTACCCGTCCTTTGTAGTCATTTTGCTCTCTGGCGTATTCATCAGGAGACAAACCTTTATTCTTGGCAGTACTAATTGCATAACGTACCGATCGCGGATCAAATTTTTTGTCGTCCAAATCTAACTGCTTGATGACAATTTGTTTAACCAATCCCTGACAGTCAGCATCATCAAAGATTGAGAAATTCTTATTCCAGGTGCGCCCTTTATCATCCTGGTATTTCTCGATATCAAACCGCAATACCTTGCTAAATAAACCGTGGAACGTCCCAACCCAAAGATCTTTGATAATCGTCTTGTAAATATGCGATCGCATTTGAGTTTGTTGATACTCATCTAATGCACCCCAAGCTTTACCAAACTTTAACTCTGCTTGTTGCTGGGCAAATAATAGCTCGATTCTCGATCGCATTTCCTTCGCAGCTTTATTGGTAAAAGTGACTGCTAAAATATGCGATGGATCGACGCGATGGGTGCGAATTAAATTAGCGATGCGATAGGTAAGTGCGCGAGTTTTGCCACTACCAGCACCAGCGACTACTAATAAGGCTCCACAATAATGCTCGACGGAACGTCGTTGGGAGGGATTAAGATGAGCGAGAAAATCGGTGTTAGACATTTTTGAACACAACCGAAAGATTATTTGCAGGCATTGGATAGACTTGTTGTAGCGTTAAATTATGACTGTGAGCGACAGCAGTGATCTCTGCTAAATCTCGCACGCCCCACTCTGGATTCTGACTCCGCAGACTCTGATCAAAAGCGGCATTACTTGGGGCTGTATGGACTCCAGCTTGCTTAAACGGGCCATATAGATACAAGATACCACCACCAGGAAGAATGCGACTGGCTCCGGCAAATAGCCCCAGATAAGCCGATCGAGGCGCAATATGAATCATGTTAATATTCACAATTGCGGTAATTGGCTGTTTTGATTCTACCAACCACTGGTCACTACTGGCATCGAGATCGATCGGGGGATACATATTATCGCATGGTGCGGACTGTTGCCATGCGGTGATGCTAGCTCTCGCATCGGAATTGGGATCTGAGGGGAGCCAATAGCGCGGGGCGAGTTGGGGAGCCATGAACATGGCGTGTTCGCCCGTACCGCTGGAAATTTCGAGGATCGTTCCGGTGGGTGGCAATACTTGGTGCTGTACTTCGAGAATCGGTTCGCGATTGCGTT
>JAJAYU010000177.1 GCA_026786125.1 Chamaesiphon sp. | reverse complement strand
TTGTCAGGCGGAATTGCCGCAATTGCTGTTTTGAGTCTGAGATCGATCGACTTAATTTGTTGACTATAAGCTTTAGCATTAGCATTATAAGTAGTCGTATTCGGCGGATCGAGTTTTACTAATGCTTTGCGAATATTTTCAACGTAGATTAAAGCATTTTGCGGTGACATCCAAGCATGAGGATTGGGCTTACCTTGATAACTATCTGCTGAAATACTGATTGGTTTGAATCCATCACTCAAAGTGATATGCGGAACTTTGGGCAAACTATTGTAAAATCGATCGGCCCAGCGTTCTAGATTTAGACCATTTTCCAAAATTAGATTGGCTTTTTGTCCCCGCGTTAAGTCACTGGGTGTCACCTGATAGCCGTGGATTTCCGCCCCTGGTTTGGTAATCGATTCGATGATTGCTTTATCACCCGCAACATTCCGCGCCATATCTGCTAGTACCGTGAACGTGGCAAGCACCACCTTTTTAGCTGGTTTGGTAGGATCGGTATTGGTGCTAGCTGCTTGATTCTGTGGGGGTACGGTTGATATATTACAACCAGTCAACGAAATACCGATCAATAGCCCAATTATTCCAGTCTGCCAACGTTTTAGCCCGATCGATATTGCTGATGAGGTCAACTGATTCTTCATTGCAACTTCTCATAATTATATCATTATCTGCCATCCTACCGCAAAAATGAGATAATTATGAGAAGGTATGATTTTTAGAGCCATCACTATCAAACTTCGGCATAATATGCCAAAATTTGTAACAGTATGTTAATAATTGCCTCATATTAAAATCCTATATTATGACAGAAGAAGATCGTCCTAGTAGTCCAGCAGATCTGGCACCTACAACAGGCAAAAAACCGACAGCCGCCGATGATGATCGGTTTGAATGCCGCGCCTGCGGTCATATTTATAACCCCAACAAAGGCGACCCGACAACCAAAGTGATTGCCGGAACACCTTTTAGTGTCCTACCTGAAACCTGGAAATGTCCAGTTTGTACCGCCAAGAAGACTGCATTTAGCAATATCGGCACGATTAGTAATAGCGAAGTCTCTGGATTTAAGGAAAACCAAGGCTATGGATTTGGGGTCAACACCATGACTCAATCCCAAAAAAGCTTACTAATCTATGGTGGACTTGGACTCGGAATCTTATTATTTCTCAGCCTATATACATT
Organism: Chamaesiphon sp.; assembly: GCA_026786125.1. Lineage (GTDB taxonomy): Bacteria > Cyanobacteriota > Cyanobacteriia > Cyanobacteriales > Chamaesiphonaceae > Chamaesiphon. Next base: position 2,177 of record JAJAYU010000177.1, on the reverse strand, counting down.
GAACTAGGGAATAGGGAATAGGGAACAGAAAAGACATAAGCGTCTTAACCCTAAAGCCCAAAGCCTAAAGCCCGAAGCCTAAAACCTAAAACCTAAAACATGAACTTATTGAAACGAATTCTTAAACAAACAGCGACTCTGCTGGCGATCGGGATATTCTGCGTTAGTTGCAGTCATATTAGCCCGCTGGCGACTAGCCCCTGGAAGTCCATCCAGTTACCCACCGAATCCAATATTCAAGATTTGACCTTTACCGGAAATCCCCAGCATGGTTGGGTAGTAGGTAGTGACTCAGCTATTCTCGAAACCAATGATGGTGGTAAATCTTGGGAAAATCGCAAACTAGAACTAGATAGTGACAAATATCGGTTCACCTCCATTAGTTTTGCAGGTGATGAAGGCTGGATTGTTGGCGAACCAGCGATTTTACTCCATACCAAAGATACTGGTAAGTCGTGGGAACGACTCACTCTCAGTGCCAAATTACCAGGAACACCTGCCACAATCAAAGCACTGGGCGCAAACTCCGCCGAAATGACCACGGATATTGGGGCGATTTATGCCACCAAAGATGCTGGTAAAAACTGGAAAGCTCTCGTCAGTGGAGCCGTAGGTGTATTTCGGACAATTAATCGTTCTGAGAATGGTAGCTACGTTGCCGTCTCTGCCAAAGGGAACTTCTACTCCACCTGGACACCAGGACAAGACAGTTGGGAACCCCACAACCGGAATAGCTCTCGTCGAGTCTCCAGTATGGGATTTGCCAACGATGGGCGACTGTGGATGCTAGCACGGGGCGGACAATTGCAATTCAACACCCTCGACAAGCCAGATGTCTGGGAAAACGAAGTATTTCCAGGTCAAAAAACTAATACTGGCTTACTAGATCTCGCCTATCGTACTCCAGGCGAAGCTTGGGTATCTGGTGGTAGTGGTGACTTGTTGGTAAGTACGGATAATGGCAAAACTTGGCTCAAGGATGAAGCTGTAGAACAGGTGCCATCGAATTTATACAAGATTTTATTCTTTAGTGCCGATCGAGGATTTATTATTGGTCAACGGGGAATTATTTTGGAGTATCAAGGGGAAGTGGCTGCTGCGGCAGCTTAGTGGTTAGGCTTTAGACTTTAGTTGTTGGGAAATGAGCCTAGAGCTTAATCTTTAAAGCCTAATTTCTCATCTAGCGATCGCATTTCTTTAAGGTTATGATATAAACTGAGATTGAATAGACTAGGAGAATTTCGACATGGCAGGTACTACAGGAGAACGTCCGTTTTCAGATATCGTTACCAGTATTCGTTACTGGATCATTCATAGCCTCACCATTCCAGCATTATTTGTAGCTGGTTGGTTGTTTGTCAGTACTGGCTTGGCTTATGATGCGTTTGGTACACCTCGTCCTGATGAGTACTACTCTCAGACTCGCCAAGAATTACCGATCGTTTCTGACCGATTTGATTCCAAGAATCAGATCGACAAATTCGTTGAAAAGAAATAGTCCAACAAATCTAATCGAATGAAGATCTAATTTGATTAGAAAACTATTTTTTGGTTGTAATTTAATAACCATCTAACAACGACCGATCGATAATAAAACTTTAAATCAACCTGCCTTAATTTTAGGAGTACACAAAATGGCTAGCGGTGGCGGAAATCAGCCTATTTCATATCCCATTTTCACAGTCAGATGGTTAGCAGTCCATACTTTGGGCGTACCTACTGTATTTTTCATTGGCGCGATCGCAGCCATGCAATTTATTCAAAGATAGATCCAAATTATAACTATGGAACGTACTCCAAATCCTAATAACCAGCCAGTAGAACTTAACAGAGCCTCACTATTTCTAGGCTTATTAATGATTTTTACCCTGGGAATTCTCTTTACTAGTTATTTCTTTAACTAATTGATTCGATCTGTGTTGTGTTGGGATGTTTATCAAAGGAAAAAACTATGTCTGAACCAGGGAAAATCCCTTTGTGGCTGGTAGCAACTGTTGCTGGTATGGGTGTCATTGTCGTTGTAAGTTTATTCTTCTACGGATCCTATGCTGGAATCGGCTCATCAATGTAATTGAGTCAATTGTGACTCGGTTATCACTACGTAAAGCAAAAAGCCGGATTAGTCCGGCTTTTTGCTGGGTTAGGAGCGAAAAGTGGGGTCTTGGTGAAACTCCAAG
>JAJAYU010000176.1 GCA_026786125.1 Chamaesiphon sp. | reverse complement strand
CCCCCTCTCCCCATGCCCCAACAACCTCTCCTAAGCGTCCAAAACCTCTGGGTAACTTATCCCCATTCCGAGTCGAGTCAGCAGCCAAATGCGATCGAAGATGTCTCCTTTCAACTAGCGGCAGGCGAAAAGATTGGCTTTGTCGGTGAGTCTGGCTGTGGTAAATCGACTCTGGGTAAAGCAATCATGCGCCTATTACCGGAAGGTTCGCGGATCGAGGGCAAAATCTTGTTTGAAGGTAAATCAGTTCCCGATCTGGATCCTGAAGCTCTCCGTCGCTTTCGGGGGGAAGTAGTGGGCTTAATCTTCCAAGATCCGATGACGCGGCTAGATCCGTTGATGACAATTGGTAATCACTGCCTGGAAACCCTCCAAGCCCACGAACCAAATCTCACCAAACAACAAGCCAAGAGACGTGCTCTAGATACCCTAGCAGCCGTGAAAATCCCTGAAGAGCGGTGGAACCAGTATCCCCATGAATTCAGCGGTGGAATGCGCCAGCGGGTGGCGATCGCATTAGCTTTACTACTAGATCCCAAGCTAATTATTGCCGATGAGCCAACTACGAGTCTGGATGTGCGGGTATCGGCGGAAATCCTCAAGGAATTGATGCGATTGTGTGCAGAGAGACAGATGGGATTGTTATTAATCTCCCACGATCTGGCGATGATCGGGACTTATTGCGATCGAATTATCGTGATGAACAAGGGACACAAGGAAGAGGAAGGCACTGTCGAACAAATTTTTGGCAATCCCCAGGCTGCGTATACCAAAACTTTATTGAAATCAGCGTTACATATTCAAGCGGAGCGGGAAGTTGTTAATCCGGCAGGCTTATCACTGGCGAAACAGCAGAAACCAATTCTCACACTTGAAGGGCTTCAGAAATATTACACGATCGAGACTAGTTTGCTGCAACGGCTATTTACCAAAGCCAAAACCGAAACGATCAAAGCTGTTGACAATATCCAGCTCGAACTCTATGAAGGGGAAATCTTCGGCTTAGTCGGCGAATCCGGTTGTGGTAAAAGTACCCTCTCCCGCACCATTCTCCAATTAATCCCCGCAACTGGGGGCACAGTCAAATTTTGTGGTGAAGAACTCACCAGACTATCTCCCAAAGCAATTCGCAGCAAACGCCGAGAGATGCAAATGATCTTCCAAGATCCCAGTGCGTCGCTCAATCCGATGATGACAATTGGCGACAGTATTGCCGATGCACTAAATATCCACGAAATCAACGCCACCCCACGAGCGACGAAAGTGCAAGTACTGGCGATGCTGGAGCGAGTGGGCTTAACTCCCGCCTTAGAATACTTTGGCAGATATCCCAACCAACTTTCCGGCGGACAACAGCAGCGAGTCGGTATTGCCCGCGCCCTGATTACCAAGCCTAAACTAGTAATTTGTGATGAACCAGTGAGTATGTTGGATGCGACGATTCAATCAGAAGTCCTAGATCTGATGCTAGAACTCAAGCGGGAAGATAATCTCACCTATTTATTTATCACTCACGATCTCTGGTTAGCTAAGTTTTTGTGCGATCGAATTGCCGTGATGAATCAAGGTAAAATTGTCGAAATGGGCGAAACACAACAAATTTTTAGCAATCCGCAACAGGCTTATACTCAAGAGTTACTGGCGGCGGCACCCCTACTTGCAACACAATGATCATCTCCTAACCCCAATTTTGACCCCACACATGCTAGGATTAGCCGCGAGATCTATTCCATCGAGATTAAGTATCGATCGACGATCATTGATCGATACTTAATTAAAAACTGAGCTGCCAAAAATGAAAACCTGGATTATCTTTTCAAGCATTGCCAGTATTCTGTCACTGATTTTTCATCTGAGCGGCAAAGGCTCTTATCTCCGTCAATTCACACTTCCAGCGACGATGGCACTAGTTGGGTTTACCGTTGGTAAACATGAATCTCAAGTTGAAGAGGTTTCTAATTTAATTCAGCAAGATCCACATTTGTTGTTTATGCTGGTATTGATCTTGTTGCTATTTGGTCTGACAATGTACTTAGTTGAATCAACTAGACCAGATGCAAAGGTTTCATTTATCTTTCTGATCTTCTTGTCAGTTGTAGCGATCCCACAACTAATCAAAACCTACAATGATATCGCCCCAATGGTGGCAACCCAGGACTATCTGGCGTTAGCCCGATCCAAGGAATCTAGCGGCAATACCGATGAAGCGATTAGATATCTCAAAATCTATAGCAAGCGGATCGATCGAGTTGATGAACAAAAACAAGTCAATGCGAGAATAGAAAGCCTTCGGAAACAGCAGTTTAAAAGAGATTCAGCCACTAAAGATAAATTACCTAACTAGCTATTCAATTAGATCTGTAGGTTGGGTAGAGTGATAACGAAACCCAACGTCCACACCAACGCCCTAAAAATGTTGGGTGATCTTGTTCCAAGTCGAGCGTTGGGTTTTATTCTTCAACCCAACCTACAGATCTATCTACTTACCAATCTCCAGTCGATTTGCATCGGCGCACCTTGATCGCCAATTTGCCAATTAATCGTAGCAACCTTGGTCATGCGGTCCAAATTATTGCGGAGATCTTCTTTACTGTGGAAACCTTCTAATCGATCAACCGTGCCACCATTTGCAAATAGAATTAACGTCGGTAGTGTTCTAAGTCGATAGGTACTTGCCAACTTGAGATTATCATCAGCATTGATATTAACTAATCTGATTTGCTGATCCCACCGATCTTGAAAGTGAATCAATGTTGGCTGAATCACCTTGCACAATCCACACCAAGGTGCTCCGAAATTGACTAGCACGGGGATCGATGAATTGAGAACCTGTTCCTTAAAATTCAGATCTGTTACAGAGTGGATCATAAAAGGTGGTCAACTTGGTATCAGATTTTTGTTGTATTTATATAATTAGATATTATAACCCTAATCAGCTCGATCGGGTAATAGGGATCGGCGAATAAGTGGCAGGGATCGAGGAGATCGATGATAAATAAGCAGAATAGCTTAACAATTGCCAAATATCTATCGACCCTCTAAAAGGATACCCGTGCAGTCATCTCAACTAACCAAGGATGTCCCCACGCGAATAAAAACACAAAAGCAATTACACCCAGATAAGCCGGACGCAGAAACTCTGATAATTTTAGCTGCTGTCTGCCATCAAATACCGCCTGGAAGGGGATGATTGAGGTTCTCGCTTTGACTAGATCATATTCAGCTCCGTATCGCTGTCCCAGACGATAATCACCATGCCAGACGGCAAATAGGTGATGTGCCATCAACCCGATTG
>JAJAYU010000175.1 GCA_026786125.1 Chamaesiphon sp. | reverse complement strand
GGTCGGGAAGAAGGCATTTGTGCTTATGCCGTCGTTTTATTAACTAGACTCTGAGCTACTCTAAGCTCTAGAAATGTTGGGTTATCTCCTGAAGGAGAGGCTCCGCCAGCATTCTTCAACCCAACCTACAAATCTCTAAGCTCTAGTTGGGCTAAAGATCTATCAACTATCAAGTAACTAACAATCGAATTGCAGATTTATTGACTCGATTTCTTTAGTGTTTCTAAAAGCTTTTCACCAAATAGCTGGTGGTATTCCTTGGCAAATTTACCAGCTTGGGTGAATTGATACAGCATCAATTCATCCATGATTTTACTGTTGGTGGTTGCTTGTGTCAATTCCTGCCGCACCTGATGTAATCGAGCAAGTGTCACAAACCGCATGGGTGAACAGCCACAATGATAGGAAAAAGCTTTTTGGAGCAATTGCGGACATACTCCTGTTGCCGTGACGATATCTCCGAGCTTGATATCTTCGTGCAGACGGGATTCAATAAATGTCCGCGCTTTGTGAACATGTCGCGCAAAAACACCATCAATCTGATCCAAGATTTCCTCAGAGTAATTGCTGGGCAAACCTTCAATCAGAAAGGCTAAGAAAGCCTGCTCCAGCTTTCGCAAGACTAGTGGAGCGAAACCTACCTGCGAAGAGGTTCTGTCTGTCTTATCACCATTCTCCTGCTTGGTAGCGGCTTGCCAGAGAAACTGGGCAAAATTTTTCAAGCTCAATCCAAATTCATTGGTGAGATCGATACTCGGTAGAAATTTGACTGGCTGGTTCGATGTTCGATCGATTAATTTGTTCAAGGCTAAATCGATCGAATCTCGATCGATTGAAATTAATAATATCTCCCCTTGTTCGCTGCAACTACTCACCAATTTTTGACTAAGATCGATCGTCGTAGCAATTTCTGGTGTGCAACGCCAGATTTGGTGTTTTAGATCTCGTGTCTGATTGTCTACAGCAAGCTCTGCTGTGACGGAGCTGGAACTCTGGATCGATGGATCGCCGATCTTTTGAGATAGAGATCCTGCCAACACCAGATAGATGAGATGGTGGGTAGTGGATGGATTTTGTTCGAGGCAAAATGCACCATGCCAGCGGATTTTGACTAGATCGATGTTTCCAGTGCTGACTCGATCGATCTCAGACAAGGAACCTGAACCAAGATCTTTGGTGTATACCCCCTGTCTAAGCCTCGAGCCAATTTGATGATCGCCAATCACACTAGCAAGTATCGATCGCATTTCGAGCTGTTTGGCTTCTATCTGTTGACGCTGTTTATTTCGGCTAAAAGCGGAGGTATCCTCGATCTGAACAATCTGCCGATCCCCTTCTAGTAATAGTTCAGGACTATATTGTAAGTTACTATTCTTCTGTTGCTGCATAACGAAGTTTTAAACTATATCTCACAACTCCTTACCATTCTCTAAATTCAACAGCAATATCAATACGACAATATGCTGAAATATTTTACCTACACAATCCGTAAGAATAGATATTTATTGAAGTATAGTGAATTTAGATCTAGCTATAACTGATTCGTTCAGCAGCTTACTCAACAAATTAACTGAGCTAAAATTTTGAGATTGCTCAATCAACCCGTATAAAATGAAACAGTTAACTTTTATAATTTCGTACCTAATATTTTTCAAAGATCATAATTTAGTCCCATTCAGAAGTTAATCGATCTTCAGATTCACGAATCTGCTGTTGAATATCTTGCCAATCAACTGAGGCAATTAACTTATTAATTAATAATCTACCATCATGCAGATATAATAATCGATCGCTAAACTGTGTGGCTAATTCTAATTGATGATTAACCACGATCGTCCCAATTTTTTGAGATCGACAAATACTATCAATAGTCGCCAGGACTCGCTCTGCTGTACTAGAGTCTAAACTAGCGATCGGCTCATCCAATAGTAAAACTTGTGGCTGACTAATTACACCTCTAGCGATCGAGACTATTTGTTTTTGTCCGACTGACAACTGTGATTGATTGCGATCAAACCAATCAGTTGGAATCTCAAACTGTTCGGTAACTGTGAGGATTCGCTGTTTTATTTCTTCCACACCTAATGACTGCAATTGCAGCGGATAAGCCAAAGCTTCCCGCACACTCATGCCTAATAGTTGCGGCTGCTGACTGACGAGCATTACTTGCTGTCTTAGGGCTACAGGGGAGATCGATCGATAATCTTGATCATCTAGTAAGATCTCACCGCTTGTCGGCTCACTCAGACGATTTAGCAACCGCAGTAGGGTACTTTTACCTGCACCTGTAATTCCAGTCAATGTGATACATTCACCCGCCGCTAGACTAAAAGAAATATCAGTTAGTAATGGGCGAGTAAAATTGGGTGGGGTGTAATTGATCGACTTAATTTGAAGTAGCAATGAGAAATTGGTGGATACTTCGGCTACGCTCTGCTAAGGCAGACGCTACGCGAACAGCACAAGTGGTGGATGGTGAATGGTGGATGGTGGATGGTGAATTCCTACTCCGCCTCAACTTTCCCTTTAAATACTAGCTCCGCAGGGCCAGTCAACTAGACGCGATTGTCAGCCAGAGACCAGTGAATTTGGAGACAGCCACCTGGTAATTCTACCGTGCAAGATCGATCGGATTTTCCAGTTAATACTCCCGCTACGACCGTTGCACAGGCACCTGTACCGCAGGCGAGGGTAATTCCGGCACCACGTTCCCACACTCGCATTCTCAGATAGTCAGGACGAATAACTTGGACGAATTCAGTGTTAGTGCGTTGGGGAAAAGCGGGATGATGTTCAAATTTGGGGCCGATTGTTGCTAGCTCGATCGCATTGGCATCTTCTACAAAATTCATACAATGAGGATTGCCCATGCTAACACAGGTAACGCTCCAAGTTTTGCCATCAACTTCGATCGATTGGTTCACGACTTGATCGTCTATCATCCCCAAACTAGTCGGAATTTCGGTGGCGGATAACCGTGGTTCACCCATATCCACCTGGACATCACCTTTGATCATCACCTCTGGTGTAATTATCCCTGCCAGGGTATGAATCTGATAAGTAACTTCGGTATCAACTTTACCTTCTAATTCGGCAATAAATTTTGCCATGCAGCGAATCCCATTCCCACACATTTCTGGCTCCGAACCATCGGAATTGAATATCCGCATGGTATAGTCAGCTCCTTGCTGTCCGGGCAACACAAAAATTATCCCATCAGCACCAATGCCAAAATGTCGATCGCACCAAATCACGGCCTCTTCTGGCTCGATAACAGGAGTATCACTGTGACGATTATCAATCAAAATGAAATCGTTACCCAAGCCTTGATATTTGCTAAATGCGATCGACATAAGTTAGGGAAGAGGGAATGATCTAGAACTGATAGCGAATCTTGGCATTGAGATAATTATCACTGAAATTATCCTTGCCAACGATCGTCTCATACCCCAGATTAACAGATAAATTGTTGGTAAACTCAGTTTGGAAACCAGTACTTAGTCGGATAAAGTCCGTGTCGCTGGCACCGATCTTGGTGCGGATCGGAATTCCTGGCTGAGTCACTAGTTCTGTCACTACCTGCCGCCCATTTTGACCAAATTCATGCTCGAAGTTGGCGGCAAAATAGGGTGAGATTGTCCCAAAGCTGGCTTTGAATGGATAAGAGATCTGAGCACCGAGATTGAAAATCAGCGAGTCTAAATCTTGAGGATTGACCTTGAGATTTAAGATGTCCCCATTTTGTTCGGTATAACCACCGACATTGATTTTACTATAGCGAATCCCTGCGGTGGGGCCAAAGGACAGACCATTAGTACCGAAATCGTAGCCACCACTGACGCGGAAAGACAATTGATTGCCACTGGGAGTAGCTGTGGCTGCGGTAAAACCAGGTACCCGAATATTTCGCGCTACCGTGAAATCGTTCCAGCCATAGTTGAGCAGAGCATCACTATAGAATTTATCTTGGGTATAGTTGCCATAGACCGAAATCGAGGTACTATTTACAGCAACTTTGCCTCGATTGTCATTCAATTGGTTGTTGGTATTAGTAGAACTCACAGCTACACCGACGGCGATCCGATCTGTAATGGGATAATCTGCCCCGACAGTTAGACCTTTGGTATCGATATTAAAGCCCGCATTGGTACTGGTAGCACTTCGATTTCCAAAGTTGGAGTCGCCACTGGCAAATACACTCAGTTGGCGGGCGACTGGGGGCGAACTAGTTCGCAGTGCGAGTAAGCGAGTATTGATATCGCGAGTTTGTTGGTTGGCTGTGCCTAGTCCCGTTTCGGCTTGGGCGGCGATTGATCTTGGAGCTGTCAGCGTATCTAAAGCATAGGCTGAAATCAGTCTATGACCCGCTGCAGTAGGGTGAAGTGTGTCCCAAAATACAAACGTATCAGGAGTAGCGCAAACAGTCCCAGTGACCGGATTTACGCAAGATTGAGTGACGTTGGTAAAGCCAAATCGGGCAGGGTTGGTAATAGTAGCATTAAATAATGCTGCCATATCAGTAGGGATGATCGAAATATTAGGATTATTTCTGACCAGAGTTTGGATCGATGTTCTCAATGCCAGATTATGCGCAGCGGAGAGTTGGGAGAGTCCCGCGCTTTGAATCGGAGTTGCTAAACCAACAGGAATTTTACCCAAGTCAGGAAGATTGGAGACAATGAATTGCTGTGCGCCTGCGCCAATCAATCGTTGTACCGCAGTTGTCAAATTACCGACAACTGGAACTGGGTTGACGGCTCCACCGCCGATATAGTCATTAGTCCCTGCCCAGATCACAACCAATCCATTTGGATTGACTCTCGGTGAAACTACTAAAAACTGGTTGATTTCAGTTGTCAAGCCTGGAAGTATGGGCAGGACTGTATTACCAGTCCCACTAGTGGCTCCACCAAATGCGAAGTTATTAATTACTGCGGCTGGTAACTTTAGCTCAGTGGAGAAACCCTCTACCCAAACTGGGCCGTTAGAAAAACGTCCATTCAGATAAGGTGGATTTGGTGGTACGGCACTATTGGTCGCTTTAAAGGCGTTGCCATTGTCAGAGAGACTGTCACCGAAGATCGTGATCTCCTCAATATTTTGGGCGAGAACTGGTAGGGGTAATAAACGGGACAATAATAAGCCCATCTTTAAGCCAAGAAACTGTTTGAATATAGTCATTGTCAATTTCACTAGTAGACACAACAATTATCTCGCCTAACTATCCATATGCTACACAATAGCAAAATCACTTAATCTTCTTAACCAAATTGCTTTTTGGCTAAATCGTAAATTTCAACAGTAATTTCGTTGACACCCTGTTCCTGGGCAAATTTTTCGATTTTCTTGCGAGCGGCAGGACGCACGAAAAAGGGGATTTCTTTGAGCTTTGCTTCAGCTTCAGCCGTCCAAGATGGATTATTACTCACGGCGATCTCTTCTGTCTAAATTGGGTAATGGATTTCGGTTAGCACTAGGCGGGAGATATAGCTGCTTGGACTTGAGATCCAGTCTCGTCTCAGCTTGCTGGATACACCACCAACGATAGCCGAGGGAGACTCCTGAAGTGAGCAAGCCCAAGATCATCAATGTCCCAACCTGATTTACGCCACCGAGGACGGCATCAACGGCACCAACAACGATCAGAAAGCTAGAGATACGTTCTTTGCGGTAGAGTCGTTTCAAGACAGGTGGGAAAATTGCGTTCATTTAGGGGGATTGAAACTAGGATTGGTGGATGGAGACGCAAGGCGATGGATCTATAGATCTCATTTTACCGTTTTAGTCTGGGGAATCGATCGACTCCCGCCTAACAATTAGCCAATAGTCGCAAGTAGCTCTACTAATTGTGCCCAAAGCTGGCACTAATAATCGCAAATATCGCTTGACAGTTTCGATCGATATCCTAGTTGAAGTGGATGCCTGCTAATGCAAACGGACTTTGCCCAGTCAGAAATTCAATAATTACCAAGGCAGCAAAGCCAATCATTGCGGCTCTACCATTTAACTGCTCTGCAAACCGATTAAAGCCAAATCTAGTCACGACTAATTTGGGTTGGACGGTAGGTTGTTTTGCCATGATGGAGAATATTGAGATTTGTAAAGCTGTTCTATCTTCATTTTAGATCTGTTTGGCTCGATCGGCTAGAGTCTATCCTAATATTTTGGCAAGCTAGCATCCACTTGATAGCTGTAAGCATCAATACCACCAATGACATTGCTGACTTGAGTGAAACCCTGAGCGACTAACCATTGACACATTTGAGCCGATCGAATGCCATGATGACACAATACGAATGTTTCCAGATCCTTATCCAATCTAGTATAAATCTCTGATGACCATTGATCGTGTTCGCTCAAGGGCAAATGAATAAATTTTGGTAACGCCACAAGTTCCAATTCTCGCTGTTCTCGCACATCGACAAACTGATATCGTTGATCGAGATCGGTAAGTTTTGCCGCTAATTCAGTGACTGTGATTTCGGTAAAGCTCATTAGGATGAAAGTATAAAAAGATATGAATATTTAATTTTTCTGTTGGGTAGAACGAGTATGTAGATACTCCCTTCCCACCCAAGAAATAGACAGTATTAATTCACCATTCACCATTCACCATCCACCATTCACCTTTACACTAGATGTCTAATTTTTCACTGGGAAGGGAGTAGCTTTTTGGTTGACTATCATTAGCTCCTGGCGAACGAGCTAAAATACATGAAAATGTACTCCCCTCACCGACAACACTCTCCACCCACAGATGTCCACCATGTTGCTCAATGATACTCCGACAGATTGCTAAACCCAAGCCAGTCCCTTCGCCACTACGAGCATCGGAAGTATCTACTTGCTGAAACCTTTCAAAGATCATTGCCAATTTATCCGGTGGAATTCCCCGTCCACAATCGCGAACTTGAAATAACATTTGACCAGCTTGTTTACTAGCCGTAAACAAAATGGTACTACCTCTGGGTGAAAACTTAATTGCATTACTAATTAGATTAGTAAAAGTTTGGATCATTCTATCGATATCTACCCACACATTCCCACCCGAATCGCTGACACTGAGGTTGATTCCGGCACTATCTGCCAATGGTTCGATCAAATCAACTACTTTTGCCATCAACTCCGATACCTCACATACAGACTTAACCATCTGAACGGTACCACTTTCGATCCGTTCAATATCGAGAATATCATTTACTAGTCGTACCAATCGATCTGTACTATCTACTGCGATCGTTAATAGTCGTTTTTCCTTCTCTGGCTCTCGAATTAATAAACCACTATCCAATAGCTTGAGTGAACCGTAAATCGATGTTAATGGCGTTCGCAGTTCATGGCTGACAACAGCAATAAACACATTTTTCATTTTTTCGACTTGATGGCGATGAGTCACATCTAATGCCAATGAAAAAACTGATTCCATTTGACCATTATTATCTAGTAAGACCGAATTATACCACTCACAATTGACAATCGTACCATCCTGACAATAGTTACGATTAATCGTAACATTACTAGTTTCAGTTCCAGTGATAAATAGATTCATCACTTGACTAATTCGTTCGACATCTTCTTCTACCACAAACTTCCACTCTCCGAGTCGCTTTCCTAATACTTGTGATGATGACCAGCCAAAAATTCGTTCTGCTGTTGCCGACCATCTAATTGCTCGAAAATCGCGATTCCATTCGATTGCTGCCAGAGGTGAGTTTTCAAAGTGAAAGTTTACCTTTTGGAGCGCGTCGCGTAAGCTATCTTGTGTTTGTTGTAAATCGTGAGTGCGCTCAATTATTCGCTGTTCTAGTTCACTTTTGGCTTGGCGTAGAGCAGCTTCTGTTCGTTCACGTTCGATCGCATATCGAATTGATCGCATCAATAAATTACTATCAACTTGTCCTTTGACTAGATAATCTTGTGCTCCATGTTGCATTGCTAAAATCGCTAGATCTTGATCATCTAACCCTGTGAAAACGACAATCGGAGTATTGAGCGATCGATCTCGTAGATCCTGAAAAGACGCGATCCCCTGACTATCTGGTAGGGATAGATCGAGCAGGATGATATCAAATTGGGGTGTGTGAGGCGTTGTCAGCGAAAATTGTTCGATTGCTGCGGCTAAGGTCATTACAGGGGTAATCTGACACTGAGTAGTTCTCACTTCCCGCAAAATTTCCTGCAATAATCGGATATCCCCAGGATTATCTTCAACGAGCAAAATGTTAAGGACATTAATCATTTTAGGGGTTAGGGGTTAGGCTTTAGGCTTTAGGGGTTAAGTGGATGGTGGATGGTGGATGGTGGATGG
>JAJAYU010000174.1 GCA_026786125.1 Chamaesiphon sp. | reverse complement strand
TTGTTGCGGTTGTCACCCATCACAAACAATTGTGCTGAGGGTACAATCATCGGTGACATGAGATAATTGGGTGCTTCGGCAATATAAGACTCGGTTAATAACTCACGATTAATCAATACCCGACCGTTTTGAACCTCGACAGTATCACCAGGTAAACCAATGACTCGTTTGATAAAAGCCTGATCCGCTTCAAAACCTTGTTCCTGCAATTGTGGCGGTGGTGTGAAGACGATAATATCTCCCCGCTGAGGTGGGTGGCTATAGTAGGAAAGCTTTTCGACAATTAATCGATCTCCAATCTCTAATGTCGGGAACATTGACTCAGAAGGGATATAACGTGGCTCGGCTACAAATGTCCGAATAAAGAATGCCAGTCCCAATGCCAGCACCAAAATCGTGATGTTTTCACCCCATTTCCCCCACAATCTTGCCAATAATGGCTGCGGTACAGTTGATTCTAGGGGAGATTCATCAGGATTTGTCTTCATGCAGGAGCTACTGGGAGAGGTCACGTTCTATAGCCATCCTAAATCATTTCAGAATCTTCATGTATATTACAAGACACTAAAGTAGTATAGACGAAGATTAATTCAGAGGGAACAGCCATCATAAAAAGGTCTCAGGCTTGTTAATTTTCTTTGTCAAGGAGAATTCCCACATCGGAGATCGTGGTATAGCTAGTTAAGCAAAGCTTTACAGCCATTGTGCGGTACCCCTATTCCCTATCCTCTATCCCCTATCCCCTATCCCCATCATGGCTGTAATGAACACGATCAAACAACCCAAGTTTAAGTTATGGTTAGCAGCAATTAAACCGCCAATGTATACTGTGGCCATTATTCCAATTACGGTGGGTTCTGCGGTCGCTTATAGTCAGACTCAATCGATCAATCTCAATATTTTGAGAACATTTTTGGGTGCGGCAATTGCTATCCTTGCTTGGATGAATATTAGCAACGATGTGTTTGATAGTGATACCGGAATTGATGTTAATAAAGCTGAATCGCTCGTCAACTTAACTGGCAATCGTAATCTGATGTTTTGGTTGGGAAATCTATTTTTATTATTAGGTTTAGTGGGGATTGGATCGATCTCTTGGGGTCAACAAGATCTGACGGTTGTAGCGATCGTCTTGTTCTGTTGCTTGCTAGGATATACTTATCAAGGCCCACCGTTTCGATTGGGCTACAAGGGTTTGGGCGAAGTAATTTGTACGATCTGTTTTGGGCCACTGGCTTTGAGTGCAGCTTATTATAGTCAAACTCAATCTTGGTCGATCGCCAATTTGACAGCTTCAATCATTATCGGTATTTCTACTAGCCTAATTTTATTTTGCTCCCATTTTCACCAAGTCAAAGATGATTTGGCGGCTGGTAAATTGTCACCAATTGTCAGAATGGGTACAGAAATGGGTGCGCGAGTATTGCAATGGAGTACTGCAAGCATTTACATTCTGACAGTCTTTGGAGTAATTAGTAAACTATTTCCGATCGCCACATTATTAATCTTGCTGAGTCTGCCATTAGCCTTTAAGTTAACTAATTTTGTCTCGGCACATCACAATCGACCAGACATCGTTCGTACCTGTAAATATCTAGCGGTGAGGTTGCACTTTGTGAGTGGATTGCTGTTGGCTTTGGGGTTTTTGTTGCCACGTTAATTAATTGATAGTTGATATAGCGATCCTATTTGAGTTACTACTGACAAGACAGCACTGCTCTCTAGGGGATAAGCTTCTCATTTAGGATTACTATAGCTAGTACTAAGTGGCGGATGGGGGATATCATTTATTTCTCCCCGTCTCCCCGTCTCCCCGTCCCCCACTCTTTAGAAAAAGCTACGGAGACTTTGCTTGTAAGTACTAGCATTTAGGCCACCAGTGCGATTTCGATAAGCTGCTGGAATCATCCGTTGGAGATTTACCACCCGTTCAGGGACAGCCGGATGACTACTCAGAAATTCTGGAGACGACTTGCTAGTGATTAACTTTTTCATAAATTCAGGCATCGCGCTGGGTGCATAGCCAGATTGGATCATTGTGGTCAAACCACGCCGATCTGCATCATACTCATCTTGACGGCTATTAGGTAGTGTCAGAGCTACTTGTACGCCAATTTGAACAATTCTATCTCGATCGACACCAAACAATGAACTTACACCTTGAGAGATCGCCGCTTGTTTGATGTGTTGGAGTGAGTGACGACCTGCGATGTGGCCGATCTCGTGTCCAATCACGCCAGCTAATTGCGCTTCATTGTCCGCTGCCTTCATCAAACCAGTATTCACATAGACAAATCCACCCATCGTCGCAAAAGCGTTGATATTATCATCTTCAACGACTTGAAATGTATACTTGAGATTGGGTCTGGCACTATTTCTAGCCAACCGTTGACCGATTTGATTGACATAATTAGTCAAGGCTGGATTTCGAGAAATTCTAACTTCACTGAGCAAAGATTGATTAGTCTGTTCGCCTAAAGTAATTTCCTGTGCATCAGACATATTGGACAACTGCACGATCTGGGCACCTCTGAGCAGTAATTGGAACAGATCTGCTGATTGACTCATCTGTGGTTGACCAATCATAATAGCACCGACGGTCAAAATACTAATACCTGCATAGAACCAGCGTTGTGGCAACCACTGGCGGAGTGAAGCTACTCTGGCGAACATAGACTTTAATCCCAAAAATATAGTGTGAGTTAGCGCGAAAAGGGCTAAATTGATTCTAACAACTAGCATTTATACTGACGGGATTTTGGTAATTTATGTTGCATGAAGATGAGCAGATCATTGGGGTAGAAACTCCTGAGCAAAATTCAGAGATTTTTGCTAATTCAATTTCTAAACTGGGACTCGATCGAATTTCACGACATGTCTTCATCTGTGCCGACCAAACCAAACCGATCTGTTGCTCTAAAGCTGACAGTATCGCCTCATGGGACTACCTTAAACGAAGATTGCGAGAATTAGGTCTTGATACTCCTGACGCACCCCAAGAATGCGTTTTTAGGACGAAGGCAAATTGTCTGCGGGTATGTCACAATGGGCCGATTGTAGTTGTTTATCCCGATCGAGTCTGGTATCATTCCGCTACCCCAGAGGTGATCGAGCGGATTCTGCAAGAGCACATTATTGGTAATCAGGTGGTGAAAGACTATGCTTTCTTGGAAGATGGTCTAAAGTCGGACAGTTCGGCTACGCTCACCGACCAATTTTAGATTTTGGGTTTTAGGAGCGGTTGAGGGATAATTAGTAGGTAAGTGATTTTAAGCGAGAGTTAATGATGAGTAATCGTGATGGATTTGGGGCGGGATTTTGGCTGGGAACCCTGGTAGGTGGGGTAGTTGGTGGTGTGATTGGGGCATCGGTGGTCAATCAAAGAGCAAATCGCACCTACGATCAACTAGACAATGGTGAAAAAAGACCGTTTAAATCTAGTCGTCGGCGGCAGATTGATCGAATGGAAGTAGCCAGACAGAGTTTGGATGATAAAATTAGCGATCTAAATAATACGATCGATGCCGTCAGATCGTCGATCGGGAATGTGGCGGAAGAGGCCATCGATCCGATCGTTCAGGGGCTGGATCGAGACACCAAAACGCAGCAATCAAACGGTTAGCCGCCTAACTCGATGCGGGTTTGGACGGTTAGTACGGCATCCAAAATCAACCAGAAGTACCAGTCGATCGGTTAAACTGAATACAGCAGATTTTCAGCAATTCTAACAACTTTTATGACCACCGCAGATATCCCACTGTTACTGATCGACAGCTTTACAAATTTCCTGAATTTTTACCTAGTGATTATTTTTGTGAGGCTACTACTCACCTGGTTTCCCAATATTGACTGGATGCAGCAAATAGTTGGCTTGCTCAGTCCAATCACCGATCCTTACCTCAATCTATTCCGGTTTGTACCGCCGATCGGTACGATCGATTTGTCCCCAATTCTCGCGATTTTTGCGTTGCAACTGGTTGCAATCCCAGCTTTGGCAGCCATCGCACCAATGTTTTCGTCTTATTAAGATCAAATACCTCAAAACAGATTTCTTTTATCGTGACAACGACAACACTCATCTATGTTGCATTGCTCTTGACGACCCTCGTGGGGGTCGTCGGTGCGGTAGTGCCAGTGATGCCTGGGCCAATCTTGATTTTGGGCGCGTCCATTATCGCTGGATTTTTGTATCAGTGGGATAATGTGACTGTCACCATCGCTGTCTCTAGTGTCGTGTTCCTCATGTGTTTTGCGATCGACCAGTTATCTGGGATCTGGGGTGCCCAAAAAGCCGGAGCTAGCCATTGGGGTCAAATTGGCTCGATCGTCGGTCTATTCCTCGGATTCTTTGGGCTGCTGCCAGCTTTGCCATTGGGTGGTCCCCTGGTAGGGATGTTTTTTGGGCCATTTATCGGCGCAGTCGTCGGGGAGTTACTATATCCTCGTCAGGTACCACTTAAATCCAGGTTGAAGATTTCGTTCAAAGCTGGAGTGGGGATTGTTTTAGGTTCGGTGATTGGTTTGGTGCTGCAAGGTTTATTAGCTCTAGTCGCTGCGATCGTTTTTGCTACAACGACCTGGCATTTAGGGTTTGGCGTTATTTAACCATTCACCATCCACCACTTGTACTGAGCGTAGTCGAAGTATTCACCTCTTACAAGTTGTGGGATCGAATTGGACTCGATATTGATAAAGCACCTTTTTACCTTTATCTGCGGCAGGACGATTTTGGTCTGCTTTGTTTGCCTCGTACAGAGCGGTATTGACGGCACTTTCACCTAGTTTGCGATTTTCTGGTGTGTCCTTATCTGCGGCGACATAGGGTTTATCGATCGAAGGTGCGGTAGAATCACCCAAGAGATTGTTGTCGTTGTTTTCAGGTACTTTGTCAAAAGCTACCATCAACACAATAAATGGAGCCTGTTTGACCTTGCTACAGGGCACGCCAACGGGATAGCTTTGTTGCAATGTTGCTGGTTTGTACAACTTGATCCCTGGATAAGCTTTCAAATATTGTTGGATCCGTTCAGTAGCTGCTGCCGCATATTTACCATAAAAAGGTGGGAAGCTATTACTATCACTACCAGGAGTACCTGACGGCTGAGTTCCTGACTGACTATCAGGTTTGGTTTGGTTAGTGGTTGTGTTTATCGGCGGCGTATTTGGTTTCTGAGCTTGAGTACTAGGAGTAGTGGCTGGAGTATTCGGCTGTAAGTCGCCGCCATCGTCATCGGAATCAACGGTTGGAACTGGAGTAACGGCGGTTATTTTAGGTTTTTTCTTGATTGGGATTGGAGCTGGCTTGGGGATTGGGGTTGATCTAGTCGTAACGTCCTTTTTCTCAGAGGGTTTAGCTGGTTTGGGGGTTGGCTTGAAACTAATATTGGGGTCAAATTTAGGTTTAGCAGGTTGTTGCTGGGGAATTGCTTGCTGATCTTTGTTCCCTTTCGATGGCTGAGGAGTGAGCTTTTCTAGCGGAATCCGCATCGGCGAGAATGGGATGGTAGGAGAGTTGGGTGAAATTGGTGGTGTAACGAGACTGGGAGTAGGAACAGTTGGTGGTTTAGCAACAATCTCTGGCGCAGGGATCGGTGGTGCTTGGGGAATCCGTTGCAGTTCGTTGGGAGTGAGTTCTACTACTTTCACTGTCCCAGGATCGGATTTTTTGACTTCTTTTTCTAGCTGGGTAAAGAATGGCAAGCCTGCGCCAATTATGGCATGTAACGCGATCGACACGAGGATCGCGATCGAGGTTGGCTCGACGAGAATGTCTAAAAAGTTCTTGCGGGGGGAAGATTGATACATAGTTTGGTGTAAACACTAACGATCAAAGGACTGGGATCGGCCAACGATCGATTCCGCCACCATTATTTTAAACTACATCTAACCGTTCGCGATCTTTACTACGCGGCTAGGTTTTGCTCGATGGCTTCAAATAATGCCTGAAAATTGCCTTGCCCAAATCCCTTGGCACGATTGCGGCGTTCGATGATTTCAAAGAAGAAGGTGGGGGATTCAAAGATCGGCTGAGTGAATATTTGCAGCAGTACTGCTTCAGAATTAGATTCAGACCAATCGGCTAGAATTTGGAGATTTTCAAGTTGGTGCCATTCTGTAGCGGTTAGAGCTGAATTTTGGGCAGTCCTAGCTCTGATTTGTAACTGACTATAGTAAGTTGGATCGATTTCTAGAAATGCTAATTGTTGCTGTCGCATTCGCTCGATTGTGGGAAAGATATCATTGGTCTGCAAAGCAATATGTTGAATGCCCGCGCCATGATTGCGATCGATAAAATCTTGAATCTGAGAGTTGCCCGAACTAGGTTCATTAATATTAAACCTAATCCTGCCACATGAGCTAACCAGAGCTTTGCTAGTCAATCCTGACTTCTGAGTTTGAATATCAAAGGTCTGTTGCACTCGAAAATCAAACAGATCTTGATACCAGATCGTAGCTGGTGTCAATTCACCAACACCAACGTTGAGGACGAGATGATCGATCCCAATAATTCGATCCGCTCGATCAATTGTGGACTGGGCTACTACTGATGGAGATTGGCTAATTGTATGATCCACATCACCCCAGCCCCGAATCTTCAACCACGGCAATTTGACTCCAACTGCTGAAGTTTCAACGATCTCAATCCCCAGTTGATTTACCCTGCGGGCGATCTGATCCAGATTAGCTACCCGAAACGAAATATCCTTCACCCCCGATGGATGACGTTGCAGGTATTCAGCTACTGGACTAGCTGAATTAAGTGGTGCAGAAATCACGAACAATAGATGAGTATTACCCACTAAATACTCGATTGTCTGCTCATTTATTTGCTCCCCCAAAGATTTCAGACCAAGTTGCCTAATCAACAAGTCTTTGGTGCGATTAGCATCTGTAACATAAAAATGAATGCGATCTAATTCCATAAAGTCCAACTTTAATGCTCCTTTCACCGCTGTAACTGCGGTTGGCAGATTGTTGACTTATTTCTCCATCCACATCTTAATACTCCGATTAAGGTGTTAGCATCTGTCGATCGGATGAGATCCAATCTCTTTAGGTTCAATCAATAGGGAGAGAAAATCTGGGATTTCCCCTGCTATTGAAGACGATATCTCCGAACTAATTGTTCGCTAATTATTTATTTAGTTGCCGCAATTAGCCCAAACCTAATTAACCCGCTGCGATAACCATTACTCATTAACCGTAATGATAATGCCGCCTCGATCGTTTTGCGACCCGCTTTAATCAACCCAATAATTGCCTGGGGCGTAATCGCCGAATCAATCACTACATCCCAAAATGGTTCAACAGCCGTAGACCAATCATCCACATGTAAATCCTTAAATCCACACTGGGTGACAATCTCAGTGTATTCTGGCAGCGAAATCACATAGGGCAAGCAGTATACCCGATAGATATCTTGCAATAGCTTGCGCTCTTCACTATTGAGCGGATTTGCTGTCGTCGTTGGGCGATGGCACCAAGTCACGAAAATCATCCTGCCTCCTGGCTTGAGTACCCGATAACACTCCTGCAAGAATTTCGCTTTGTCTGGCATATGTTCGCCACTTTCGAGCGACCAGAGCAGGTCAAAACTATTGTCGTCAAATGGCATATCCAGTGCATTCGCTACCTGAAAAAATGTACTGTCTTGCAAGCCAACCGATCTGGCTCGTTCCTTGGCGCGATTTGCTTGGACAGGCGAGAGGGTAATCCCCGTGACATTCGCACCAAACTTCTTGGCTAAGTACAGACTGCTACCGCCAATCCCACAACCAACATCAAGAATAGTTTGGGGTGGATTGGTAGTGAGATCCCCAGACCATTTTAGTAGCTCATCGATCAGATTGATTTGAGCTTGACGGCGATCTACTTTATAGTTACCATCTGGCCCATAGTAGCCATGATGCATGTGCTCACCCCAGACTCCTTCCCACAGATTGCTAGATGCATCGTAAAATTCTTTGATTTCTTGGTAAAGTTTGGTACTCATTCTGGGAAAGTCTGTCAGCCTGTATTTCTCCCCATTTTAACGGAATTGGATTGGTTGGGGGTTGAGTTGAAATTTGGGGCTACTTTGTAGAGACAACTATAGGGGACGGGATTCGATCAGTTATCGATGATAATCACTTTATCGATCGCGTTGAACGCTTTAAAAATAATGGCTCTTCCGGCTAAAGTATGCGAATGTTTGTGGCGAACATTTTGAGATCGTCCAGAAGCAGGAAAGCCGTTTAAGTTCACTCGAGGTGTCTGCATCTAGCATAATTAATCCTAAAGAGCCTAATTAATTGCACAAAATTTCGACTAGATGCCTCTTTCACAAAAGATTTGAAGGTCTTGAGTGTGCAATTAATTATGTCTAAGTACTTATTCTCTCGTTCAAAAACCTTGCATTTTTTTCTTAACCGAACCGTATTGGAACTATACCGCCAAACCTCAGAT
>JAJAYU010000173.1 GCA_026786125.1 Chamaesiphon sp. | reverse complement strand
CATATCTTTTATTTGGTGCTCGAACGATCGGATATTGAATTTTTGTTCCAGAGATAGGTCAAAAGATCTAGACATAGTTCACTCCTACGATTGGTGGTGAGTAAAATCGCCCCAGAATGGGACAGTTAGCGATCTAGCGGTGTGCATCGATCCTGGTGGAAACAACGCAATCAGACGATCGAGATTTAGCTTTGTTTCGAGTATATTAACAAGTATAACATTTATTTGACAAAAGTGCTAACTTGCTATCTTTTTTAAGTATGCCCGCAGATCGCCACTAATCGATCAGGTGTGATCTAAATAACGATTAGTTAAGTTTTTAGCAAATTGGCTCGATCTAAAATGCTCAAAATGAACAAAATTTGGTGAATGGGGAATACGCTTCCCAGTCTCCCCGTCTCCCCCTCCTCCGCTCCCAACTCTTTATCAACTTGTGAGCAAAACAGATAAACGCTGGGAATAATAACGATACAGAATCGACCAAAAATTAGTCTGAGCTGAATCCCGATCGTACTTGCTGGCAAGAGAGAAATCACATGGTTGCTGAATACATAACACTCGATCTTCTGGCGACTCAGTTGAGTGAGATCAAGCACCAACATTTCAGTGGACGTATTTTACTAAAAAGTCCACTGGGACAAGAGTGGTCTCTATACATTTATCTCGGTCGCATTTTGTATGCAACTGGGGGTAGTCATCCAATTCGCCGTTGGGTGCGGAATACCACAATCGCTGGTTTAGACGTAAGTACTGCCAAGGATTTGCAAGTCAGGATCGACGCGCTTACAGATATTTCAGCA
Source organism: Chamaesiphon sp. (assembly GCA_026786125.1). GTDB lineage: Bacteria > Cyanobacteriota > Cyanobacteriia > Cyanobacteriales > Chamaesiphonaceae > Chamaesiphon. Next base: position 18,748 of record JAJAYU010000173.1, on the reverse strand, counting down.
TTGACAACCGCCGAGCTAGAGAGCTGCTGGGAATATTATCTATTAGTTAATTGGGCACATCAGGGACGAATCAGCCGAGAGGGGTTGATTAAGCAGATTCAAACTACGATCGTGGAGGTGTTGTTTGATATCGTTGGTGCTAAGGCAGTTAGCTGCGAACGGATCGAGGAAAAGCAACTTGCGCCTCAACTGATTCTAATTGATATCGATCGAGCATTGGGGATCGCCGTCCAACAGCAACAGCAATGGCAGCAGGCAGGATTGGTCGATATTTCACCCGATCTGGCGATCGACATTGTTTCAGTTACTAAGTTTCAACAGATGGTTTCCCTATCTGCTTATGAATCGCTCAAACAGGTATTGAATGGTAAACAAAGTATCCGCGAAATTGCGACCAAAGCACGTAAATCTCCGGTGATGATTGGGCAATCTTTTCTAGCTCAAATTCAGGTCTGTACATTGCAACTAGTGAGTGTGCCTGATTTTGCCAGTCCGATCGATCTAGCAAAACTGGGAATGGTTAAACCCTTAGTTGTTTGTATCGATGATAGTCCGTTTGTATGCGATCGATTGGAGCAAATTTTTCAGCAAGCAGGTTTTCAGTGTATCAGTGTGATGGATTCACTCAAAGCAATTCCGATTGTCATCGCCAAAAAGCCGCAGATTATCTTCCTCGATCTAGTGATGCCCAATGCCAATGGTTATGAAATCTGTAGTCGGCTGCGAAAGATCAGCACTTTCAAAGACACACCGATCGTGATTTTGACAGGCAATGACGGCACAATCGATCGAGTCCGCGCCAGAGTCGTCGGTGCTACAGATTTTCTCACTAAACCAGTCCAATCCGAATTTGTCCTCGAAATTACCCAAAAACACCTCAAAATCCCGATCGCCAAATAATTCTATCTAAAGTCTACTCCCTATCCCCTATCCCTTATCCCTTATGTCAACTGCACTAATCGTCGAAGATGTCCAAACCGATCTAATGATTTTAACTAGCTACTTAGAAACCCTGGGCTGGTTAGTCATCTCAGCAAACAGTGGTGAAGATGCATTGACTTATCTCAATACTCATCAGCCAGATATTGTGTTTCTCGATATTGTTTTACCAGGGCGGAGCGGATTTGAGATTTGTCGGACGATCAAAACTCAAACCGATACCAAAAAGATTCCCGTGGTGATGTGTTCGACCAAAAACACCGACATGGATCGATTTTGGGGATTGAAACAGGGAGCTGACTTCTATCTGGCAAAACCAGTTGAGCGGCACAAATTCCTAGAAGTACTTGAAAAACTGGTGCGGTAATCATGTCTACTCAGCAGCAGTTTTTGAGGTTTCAGATCCAATCCAATCTGATGGCACTGATGGAGATCGATCTAGTCACCGAGCTGGTAAATATTCCGATCGATCGAATTGTCCCGATGCCCCATCTACCAGCCGCTGTGATGGGTATCTACAATTGGCGGGGTGAAATTCTGTGGATTGTCAATTTAGCAACCTTGATCGGAGCCAATCAAACTGGGGGGAAGAGTCGGAGCCTTCAGCCGACGATTATTCTCGCCAATGGCGTTACGCCTGAAGATCGACTCCAAACAACTGTTGGTTTAGTAGTCGATCAACTTGATGAAATTGAATGGTTCGATCTAGATTCGATCCAATCTCCCGTTCCAGCTAATATTTATCCAGAATTTTCTAAATGGGCAAATGGTTTGTGGATATCGGCTAGTGGTGAAAATTTCCTCAGATTAGACGGACAAACAATCTTCGCTGGTGCCAATTTCAACCCTGATGTCTGAGCCATCACCATCTTAGAAACCCATTTACTCCCAGTCTCCCAGTCCCCTCACCCCGCCCAGCCTAATATGAATACTATTGATCGCCAAGAGCCTGCTGTAAGTGATGCTGCAATCAGTGAGACTAGTCTAGAAGAAACCAAAACACCCCTGCTAGATGCGACATCGATTGACTCATTTATTTGGGTAGCAGAAACTGAGACACCCAATTTGACTCAATTGCGGCCATCAAATCCATTGGTGGTGGGCGAGCGGTTGCAGCCAACATTGCAGCGCAAGATTCTCACAATGATTCTACCGTTTATTGTTTTGCCAGTGCTCATGACTGGGTTGTTCGCGGCAAAGGAAGTTTTCTACCATACCCATCAACCGGAGCAGAGCGACCATCAACAATCTGATGAACATTGGTAGACGTATGTGCTGATTTTGTTGTCAATGGCTTTTGTCAATCTTGGTGTGGCAATATGGATAGTGCGAGAACTCTCCAGCTCACTCAAACAAGTAACTTCCAAAATCACTCAAGCAGCTAATGGCGATCTTTCGGTGCAATTAGAACCATGTGAGAGTGCCGAGATTCAACAGATTTCCGATAGCTTCAATCAGTTAGTGGCTAATTTTAATCGGACGCTCCAACAGCAGCAATTAGCAGCCCAAGCCAATAAGTTGTTTGGTAAAATCGCCCTGACATCACAGGAATCATTAGATAGTCTCCAAGTATACAATCTAGGGGCGATCGGGATTGCCAAAATCCTCAAAGTCGATCGAGTGGTGATTTATCGCTGTAGTCTGGATGGTAATGCTGTCGCCATCGCCGAAACAGTCGGATCGGGTTATCAGTCAATCCTGGGGACTCCAGTGGGGCAAATCTATTTTGCCGAGTCTCCAGTTGAATTAGAGCGTTATCAGCAGGGACAAAGCTCAGAAATATCGGATCTAAAACAGGCGCAACTTAGCCCCCGTCGTCGGGATCTGTTTGCCCAGATGCAAACGAAATCGACAATTTCTGTACCAATTTTGGCAGGTAAAGAACTAGTAGGATTGGTATCAATTCAGCAGTGTAGTCGGGTCAGACAGTGGCAATCTTGGGAAATGTCTTTTTGTACCCAAACAGCCCAGCAGATAAGGCTGGCGGTCGAGCGGATCGGGACTTGGAATCTCCAATCGGTAGAATTGCAGCGGACAAATATGTTGTCCCAAGCCCTTCAGCAGCATGAGCCAGGGGAATTGGCACATTTACTCGATCGAGCGGTGGAAAGTATTCGCCAAGAATTTCAGCTTGATCGATTGATGGTCTTGAGTTTCACCGATCTTGGCGGATGGCAATTTGCCGCTGTCGCACTGGAACCAGGTTGTATCCCCTTGGCGGAGGTGATGATGAGCCAGTATCTAGAATATGAAATTGGCAAAAATCATCACAGTTCCGATCAGATTTCCGATATTTATCATCTAGATGATGCTGGTGGACTCCAGGGGGATGATATTACCCTGCTAGAAAATTTCCAGATTCGGGCGAGACTGATAGCACCGATGTTCGCGGAAGGTCAATTGCTAGGCTTAGTCGTTGGACACATGTGCAAGGAACATCGCCAATGGCCGCAATCAATAGTTGATAAATTTACGGCTGTTGCTAGTAAAATCGGCTTGGTATTGGAGCGGAGCCGATCGATCGAACACCGCGCCGCCAAGATTTATTATGATAATTTGCTGTCGGAGATTACGGTTGAATTACGCCAATCACTCGATCAAGAGCAGATTATCGCCACTGCATTGAGCAGTATTCGGACAGGATTTGAACTCGATCGAGTAGTCTTTTTAGATACTATTAATGACGCAAAAATGACGGTCGTTGCCGAATCACTCGCACCTGGAAATTTATCGATTTTAGGTGATATTGTCGATCGATCCATATTCTCAACTGTTGAAAAATCTAGCTCCAAGCAAATTCGGATCTTGACCGTGGAAGATACCGAATTAGCCAGCTTGAGTCAGTCTGGCAGGGAGATCGTGCAGCGGATCCAGGCACGAGCGAGTATTCTAATTCCAATTATCATCGACACCAACCAGGTTGGATTTATGATTGGGGATATGTGTCATGCTCCCAGGGTTTGGACTACCGCAATTACCGAATCGATCGCCCAAATTGCTAGTCAAATTGGGCTAGTCCTGAGTCAGGCACAACTATTTACCCAACGGGAAGATGATGCCCATCGAGCGCAGATTATTTCCAATTTTAGTCTGCAATTGCGACAATCACTTAACCGCAAAGATATTTTAGCTACCGCAGTTGAACTAGTCCGTCATGCCTTGGATCTTGATCGAGCCATCGTGTTTGAACTAGATGCAGATTTTAATGGTAGAATTACAGCCGAATCAGTTGCTGAAGGGAAATTATCGATTATTGATCGGCAAATTGATGATTGCTGTATCAAGGATGCTGGCTATGACCAAGGAAAATTTATAGCATTTGCAGATATTCACCAGGCTGGTTTAACTGATTGCCATATTCAGATGATGGTAGATGTTCAGGTTCGGGCAAATTTGGTTGTACCGATTATGATCGACGATCGCTTATTTGGGTTATTAATCGGGCATCAATGCCATGAACCCCGTGTCTGGCAACCATCAGAAATTGATTTATTCAAGCAATTAGGGAGTCAACTGGCAATCGCATTCACCCAAGCATCGCTGATTGAGGAACGAGAAGCAACTGCTAACCGATCGCAAATGCTCTCAGAGATGACCCTCAAACTGCGCCAATCGATTCTACCAGGCAGGGGTTTTGTTGATGATGAAACCGAGATGCTCAATTTGGCTCTACCAGAAATGCTCAAGGTATTGGGACTTGATCGAGCGAGTATGTTAGTCGTTGATAACTATGGCGAAGGTGCAGGCAAAATTATTGCCGAAGCGATCAGTGCGGGTGAATTTTCAGCGTTGAATTCGGTGATTCCAGCGGAGGATATGTTTGAAATTTTGGCTAATGGCTATGCCGAGGGTTCGTTTATTCAGATTAACGATCTCGAACACTCAGAATTTAGCCCCACACTGATTTCACACTTACAAGCAATTAATATTAAGGCAATTATTACCACCCCAATTATTGTTAATAACAAATTCTTTGGATTATTTAGTGGCACCATGTGTCGGCGCACGCGGGAGTGGCAGCAGTCAGAAATCGATTTGATGTTGCAACTAGCTGTCCAACTCAATGGTGCCCTCAGTCAATCACAATTAGTCCGCCAACTAGAACTTGCCAATTTGCAACAATTCCAATATGCTGAGAGCCAACAAGCCGCTAGACAAGCTCTCCAGAAAAATGCCTGGGAACTGCTGATTCAAGTTGATCGGATTAGTCAAGGCGATCTGACGATTCGTGCCCACGTTACTGAAGATGAAATTGGGACGATCGCTGACTCATACAATTCTACCGTCGAGAGTTTGCGGCTACTAGTAAGCAGTGTCCGAAATGTCTCCCAGCAAGTAGTTAATACCACCACTCTCAACGAGATCTCCGTTGCCGAACTATCGATCGAGGCTCTCCAACAATCTGACGATATCGGTTCCGCCCTCAAACGCTTGCGGGATATGGCTGGATCGATCAATCTGGTTGTAAACAATGCCCTGATTGCCGAATCCGCTGTGATGGAATCAGCTCAACTTGTCCAAGCTGGGGATGCTGCGATGAACCTAGCGGTAGAAGGGATTCTGACGATTCGGAATACAGTTGCTGAAACCGCCAAAAAAGTTAAACGACTGGGTGAATCTTCCCAAAAAATCTCCAAAGTTGTCAACCTCATTAGCAACTTCGCCGCCCAAACCAACCTGCTCGCCCTCAATGCCAGTATTGAAGCAGCACGGGCGGGTGAAGAAGGACGAGGATTTGCGGTAGTTGCTGAAGAAGTCCGCTCCCTTGCCCGCCAATCCGCCACCGCCACCGGAGAAATTGAAACTCTAGTCGCTAGTATTCAGGCGCAAACCAGTGAAGTAGTCATGGCAATGGAAGCAGGTACGGAGCAAGTCATCATCGGTACCAAGCTAGTCGATGACACCCGCGCCAGTCTCGATCGAATCACCGCCATTGGTGCCAAAATCGGTCAACTAGTCGAAGCCATCGCCCAAGCCGCCCTGATCCAAGCTGATAACTCAGTCCAAGTCACCCAAAGTATTGATCGAGTCTCCACCATCGCCACCAAAACCTCCTCCCGCGCCGATAACGTCCAAGCCTCCTTCCAAGATCTGCTCAAGCTAGCTCAGGAGCTACAGACGAATATTGGTCAGTTTAAGATTTAGGGGATAGGGGGAAGGGAATAGGGGTTAGGGACTAAGAGATATATAGTGTGCTAACAAAGTCATAGCCTAATCCTTCCCTCCAAACCCTATTGCCTATTCCCTATTCCCTAACCCCTAATCATGTACATCGACCCTGAATTACGAGATCGAGTCTATCAGCTATTCAGCTTGGAAGTACCCAAAATGTTGGAGACGATCGAGACGGAATTGGTGACGCTGGGACTTGAGCGGAATGAGACGAAGGTACACAACTTATTGCGAGCAGCGCATTCGATCAAGGGTAGTGCGGCAAGTTTGGGTTTAACGGCAATTACGGATCTCGCCCATCAACTTGAAGATATTTTTCGAGTACTCAATCATCCAGAATTACCATTTGATCGGGAGCTAGAATTACTGTTGTTTGAGATTTATGATTGCCTGAATAAACTAATTCTGGCGGAAATTAATCATGACACCTTACCCGCCCAATTTCAGATCAAAACTCAAATAGTTCTGGCAGATCTAGATGAAAAGATCGGTCATTTTGTGATTGCTGGACAAAGGTTTCCCAATGGTCATCTGGACGATCTTGATGTGACTCGGTTGATTTTTGAGGTGGATGTGGCTCAGAGTTTAGCTCGGCTGGCTGGAGTACTCGCCGATCCAGAATCTGGGCGTATCTTAGTTGGGGAGTTTCGCGCTCAATCTGAAGTATTTACAGGAATTGCCTCACTGACGAATTTACAAGGATTTGGCGTACTTGCCCATACCACTCTTGCCGCTTTAGAGCGTCATCCCGATCGCGTTCGTGAAATCTGTTGTTTGGCTCTAGCAGACTTTTATCGTGCCTTGGAAGCTGTCTTGACTGGCGATCGAGCCAATTGCGGGGCGATCTCTCCAGAGTTTGCCTCATTAATAGCCACACAATCCCAGTCGGAGCTAATGGCAATCCAGCTTGAAAATGCTGAGGATTCATGGGATCTCGAAAATTCATTTGATTATCAGACTGCATTTGATGTGGTACTACCATCAATCGATCTTGAGGTTGATTTTGTGATTGAGGAGCTTTTGGTTGGTGTGGGGGACTGGGAGACTGGGGGACTGGGGGACTGGCAATGTGGTTTTGATTTGGAGGAGATGTTTGATCTGCCGAATTTGGAAATCCGCATACCTGTCGCTGCGGATGGATCTAGTCTTAGATTCGATCTAGAAGATATTTTTGATCTACCTGAGATCGAAATGCAGATTCCGGTGATTGCGGCTGGATCTAGTCTTAAGTTTGATTTAGAAGATATCTTTGATTTGCCCAATTGGGAGATTAGTAGCCGCTCCATTTCCGATCGATCTAGTCTCAGATTCGATCTAGAAGATATCTTTGATCTGCCTGCTAATAGTGATTTGACGATCGATCTCCATCTGCGACAGCAAGGGATTCGGGCGATGGTGTCAGATATTACTAGTAATTTCCACAAGTTTGCACCAGTTTCCCTTGGCACATTTGCGCCGCCAGCAAAAGCGATCAAACCAATTCGAGTGAAGAAGTCGCGAAAAATCACGGTGACTTCGACTCCCCAATTATCCGTCAGAGTCACTCTGGATCGATTGGAGCGGATGAATAATCTGATGGGAGAACTAGCCATCGAACGCAATGGATTGGCTCTATCCAATCAACAATCTGCCGATATCTTGCAACAATTGCGATCGAAGTGTGTCAATTTCCAAACAATTGGTGATAGACTCCAACAGCTTGCCGATACGTTGGCAATCTCGACTCAGTATTCACCCACCCTGGGTCACAAACCAGAGCCAGAACTGGCACTGAGTCAAGATCTTGACCACCAATTCGATCTACTCGAACTCGATCGCTATAGCGAGATCCATCAGATCGCCCAGGCAACGATCAAACAAATCGCCCAAATCGAAGAACAAATTGAAGATTTAGCTCTATTTACGACTCAATCAAACAGCCAGATTGATCGGCAAAAACAACAGATCTCCTATCTCCGCGACGATCTGATGTGGGCGCGGATGTTGCCTTTGGGCGAAATTCTCAATCGTTTCCCCCGTACCCTCCACGATCTCTCGATCAAGTTCAACAAGCCCGTCGATCTGAAAATCACAGGAGCTGGAGTCCTCGTAGATCGCGCTGTGATCGACAAACTACTCGATCCCCTCGTCCACTTGCTCCGCAATGCTTTTGACCACGGTATCGACCTCCCAGCGACCCGTCAAGCAATGGGCAAGCCCGAACGCGGCTTGATCGAAATTACCGCCTATCATCAAGGTAGTCAAACCGTGATCGAGATTACCGATGATGGAGGCGGCATCGATCTTTGTAAGGTTAGATCCAAAGCGATTGGGCTGGAATTACTCACTACCGCAGAGGCGGCGATTGCCACAAGGGAGCAACTGTTCGATTTACTCTTCACCCCAGGATTTTCTACCGCTGATCAAATCACCAAATTATCGGGACGTGGCATGGGCTTGGATATCGTCAAAGCGCAAATTGAATCCACCAAAGGGACTGTCTCGATCGTTTCTCAAATCGGGCAAGGTACCACCTTCACCCTCCGGATCCCGCTCACACTGACGATCGCCCAATTAATGATCTGTCAAGTTGGGAATGCTGTCTATGCCTTCCCTGCCGACAGCATCCAAAAAATCGTCGTACCAACTCCAACCCAATTATCACAGCAAAACAATCAACAGGTGTTCCACTGGCAAAATCTAACTATCCCAGTTTACAAACTTGCCGATTTGCTCACCTACTCGATTCCCGTCCCCGAACGCACTATTTCCCATACCCTCAAAAGTAGTGCTGATAATCCTGCCGATTGGCTCCCACCCCTATTACTGATCCGCAGAGCCAATCGAATTATCGCCCTAGAGATCGATCTATTAATCACCGAGCAAGAGCTAACAATCAAGCCCTTTGGCAAAGCAATTAAACCACCTAGTTATAGCTATGGCTGTACAATTCTCGGCGATGGAATTATCCTCCCCGTTCTCGATCCCCACAATCTAATTCAGGTACTAGTTGAACGCCAGATCTACCCACTCAAACCCATCGCAGCCGCTCCCATAAGTTCGAGCAAATCAATCCTCGTCGTTGATGATTCGATCACCACTCGTCAAAGTCTCTGTCTCACCCTCGAAAAATTTGGCTATCTTTCATTCCAAGCCAAAGATGGACAAGAAGCACTCCAAATTCTTCGCCAAAAAGTCAACGAGATCGAATTAGTAGTTTGCGATGTAGAAATGCCGATTATGAATGGATTTGAATTTCTCAATATCTATCGTCAAGATCAAACTCTCACCCATATTCCCGTCGTCATGCTCACATCCCGCAGCAATATTAAACATCGTCAATTTGCCGCACATTTAGGTGCGGTTGATTACTTTATCAAACCCTATGTCGAGCAAGATTTCATCAGTTCGATCAATAAAATTATCACTAATAAATAGCCTTGAAATTGGCAATGCCAGACCTCTCCCCTATTCCCTTTTTCATGTTTACAAATACTATCTCAAATAAATGGACTGAAACACCCAATAAAATTGAAGAAACGATCAAATTAATCGTCTTCAATCTGGGTGAAGTCAGCTTTGGTATCCCGATGACTAAGATCGATCGAGTAGTGAATAAAACTAATCTTGATCGAGACTTAAAGATCAACGCAGGTATCGAAATCCTCGATCTCCATCATCGATTATTTGGTACCTCGATCGTCAATCCTACTGCAATGGTTATTGTCACGGGAGATAGATTAGCTGGGATTCCGATCGATACCACGCCCACACTCATCTCGATCCCACTCGATCAAATTCGGATTCTACCCCCTGAATTTCGCACGAATAATCCCCTCGGTATTGCCAGTCATATTGCGATGACTTCGATCGGTAATAGTGAATTAACCATCTTCATTTTGGAATAGTAAATAGATTTAACTATTCACCATTCACTATTCTCCTGTTACCGACAATCCTTCCACCCAAATACGTGGACAGATACCGCCATTTGTGAACTCTTCCTTTTGATCAACATAGACGATCGAATTCAATAATTCACGAAAGTCTCCGGCAACCGTAGCTGACTCCACACTGGTCTTTACGCCCTTATTCACTACCCAACCATCAAAAGGTAAGGAGAACGAACCTTGTAAGGATTGCACGCCTGCATGGAGGGCTTGGAGTTCATCAATTAGGATCACGTTTTCAGCCGTATCGAGATTATACTGATCATCTGCTTTTTCGCCACCAGCGACATGATAAAAATGGGGTGAAACAGTAATTTTCGATCCCATGTTCGCATGTCCAGTTGGTTTAGCATTCATCCGTTTTGCTGTGCCAGCACTATGGATGAAGGAAGATAGAGTGCCTTTATTAATCAGATCGATCCGACGAGTCGGAGTACCTTCGCCATCAAAAGTCTCCATCCCAATGTTACGGGGATGCAGTGCGTCATCAGCAACTGATAATAATGGAGAAGCAATCTGTGTACCTAAAGATTCAGGTGTGGATAAACTTTGATTGTCAAGAATACTTTGAGCGTTGAATAGATTTGAGAATGCCCCAAGTAAACTCAAGAAGGCATCAGGTGAAAAGACGATCATATATTTACCTGATGCTACCTTCTCATAGTTGAGATGACTGATAGTTTTCTCTGCTGCTTCATCGATACATTTTTGGATGTCTAATTTGGCAAAACTATGACTGAGTTCTGCGTCTCCGCCCATCCGAGGTTTTTTGCCTTCTTGCTCAGTCTTTGTATACAGATAGATCGAAGTAATCGAATGTGAATCACTGCGAATTGCGCCATCACTATTGAGATAAAACTGACTCATTGATCGTTGTGCCAAACCATTGTAAGGCACACTTTCGATCGCTTCATGGGTATCCAATAATTTCCGTTCCGCCGCAATCAAACTTTCAATTAACTGAGGTACTGTAGCAGCTTCGCCCGATTCTACCTTAATTTCGGCGATGGTTGCAGTCGCTTCAGGACTAAAATCTGGCGCATGTTCTTTGATACCAAAGAAGCTAGCTTCATAAGCAGTCTTGAGCGCAAGCTCCAATCCGATGTCATCGATATTAGTGGTACTGGTAATCCCGACAGTATTTTCTTGATTCCATACCCGCACGGTAATTCCAGCCCGATTAGAAGCCTTGACTTGCTTCTGTTCACCTTTGTCCACATGGACGCTGGTTTCATCAACTGTAGAACCAGATAAATCGAATTTCGTAATACCTAATTTAGTAGCAATTTGACGAGCAGAACTTGAAACAGTTTGAATATTTAACGACATGGGTGAATTAATTGATAATTGATAATTGATAATTCAATATGCTGTAGGGGCGGGTTTATACCATCAATTAGAACGTAGCTATAAATCTAATTTGAACCCGCCCTACCTCACTAGCAGGAAGCGATAGATCCTATCTGCCCCCGACAGTAATCGAATCAACCTTAATATGACGCTGTCCAACAGTTACATAAACACAGCCACAAACCGAACCACAGAAACCCGCAGCCAACCCTAAATCTTCCGAACACATCGAGATCTTATTCATGATTTCCTTCGCCTCACCAATTAGCGTCGCCCCTTTGAGCGGCTTGGTAATCTTGCCATTCTCAATCAAATAAGCCTCATCCTCGGAGAAGTTAAATTGCCCTGTAGCACCAACACTACCACCACCCATTTTCTTACAATAGATTCCCTTATCGATCGAGCTAAATAATTCCTCTACTTTATGCTCACCTGGTGCGATATAAGTATTCCGCATCCGACTTGCGGCTGCATAAGCATAACCATTCCGTCGTCCACTACCTGTGCGGGGATGTCCAGTGCGGATCGATCCGGCTCGATCGGCGATAAAATTCTTGAGGATGCCTTTTTCGATCAATAATGTTCGTTGGGCAGGCATTCCTTCATCATCCATATCGATCGTTCCGAAGGCTTTGTCAGACAAACCTTCATCCCAAGCCGTCAGACTTTCGTGAGCGAATTTCTGTCCCATCATCTCTGCAAACGGAGTGGTGTTTTTCTCGATTTGGGTAGTTTCGAGCAAATGTCCACAAGCCTCATGAAAAATCACGCCACCAAACTGATTCGCCATAATAATCGGATAGGTTCCAGATTCTACATAGTCAGCGTAGAGCATCTTGCCTGCCGACTCTGCCACATCTACCGCCGTCGCTGTGTAGTCCCAGGTAGCTAGGAATTTGGGATTGCTAGTATCGCCAACTCGTTGCCCGATCGAAGAACGATTGGCACCATCAGCGCATAATAAGTTGTAGCCTACCGACTGAGTTAGTCGAATATCTCGTGCAAATGTCCCATCGCTAGATGCAACTAAAACTTCTTGCCAATCGCGGAAATAAGCCGCCCGACGGGATTGAATATGTGTAGCCGTCTGCTTCATCTTGCCGTTTGCCGCCAATAGCACATCAGCCATCTCCTGCATCGAGCTACACTCAGCCAACCAGCTATCCTTGCCCTTCTTCGTTGCATAATCCCGCAACAATTCCAGATTGATTTCCGGCACATAAGAATTTGGTGCAGGCAAGTGCAACGCCATAATCCCTAATGCCTTCTCTAAGGCTGCTTTTAGCCCTGTGAAGGATAGATCATTGGTGCTAACATAGCAATCAGCCTTACCTTTGAATACCCGTACGCCTGCCCCTGTAGATAGCTTTGGCGCAATACTCGTAATTTGGTCATCTTCAGCTAGACAACTAATATAATTCGATCGCTCTAAGAAAAACTCAACAAAATCTGCACCCGCAGCTCGCCCCAAACCCAGCAATGTTGATAATGGAGCTTCCCAGGTTTCATCGAACCGATGGGTAGTGGGTGCATAGCTCAGACTTGGTAGTTGCTTGGATAAGAGGAAAGTCTTGGGATCGATCGAAATAGTCATATCTACTGCTCCTGGGATGCTTAACTTATTGTAACAAACAGAAATAGATCTGGGATCGATCGTGACCTAGTATGCTGATACTTAGTACCTATTGACCAAAGACAGATATGGACTGGCAAGAGATTTCTGGGGGAGTGACGGCACCAAGAGGCTTTAAAGCGGCGGGAATTACAGCGGGGCTGAAAGCTTCTGGTTTACCCGATTTGGCGTTGATATTGTCCGATGTGGATGCGATCGCGGCTGGAGTCTTTACTACTAGCCAGGTTCGGGCTGCTTGTGTTGAGTATTGCCGTCAACAACTAGATCTTAAGCCTAGTGCCCGTGCCATTCTCTGCAATTCGGGACAGGCTAATGCCGCGACTGGCGAAGCTGGCTGGGATGATGCCCTCGCTTGTGCAAATGCCCTCGCACACACGCTGATCATTGACCCAGGAGCGATCTTATTAGCCTCCACAGGGGTAATCGGTCAACGGATCAAAATGGATGCCCTCATCGCCGGAATTTCACCGTTGGTGGCAGCAGCTACTCGCGATGGGGGTGATGCTGCGGCTAGGGCAATTATGACTACTGATTTGGTGAGCAAATCGATCGCCTTAGAAACTACAATTGACGATCGAGTTGTCCGAATTGGCGGCATGGCTAAGGGTTCGGGGATGATCCATCCGAATATGGCGACGATGTTCGCGTTTGTGACTTGTGATGAGGCGGTATCAACGACGCTATGGCAACAAATGCTCAGTCGCGCTGCTGACAAGAGTTTCAATCAAGTTACTGTGGATGGCGATACCAGCACCAATGACACCCTAATTGCCCTAGCAAATGGCGAATCACGGACACCCGCGATCGTCCAACCTGGAGTAGACGCTGATAAACTGGAAGCGATGCTCACGGCTGTTTGTCAATATTTAGCTAGAGCAATTGCCCGTGATGGTGAGGGTGCTACTTGCCTAATTGAAGTACAAGTATCGGGGACAAATAGCGATCGAGAAGCACGCCAAATCGCCCGTGAAATTGCCGGATCTTCCTTGCTCAAAGCAGCAATCTTTGGCAACGATCCCAATTGGGGTAGAATTGCGATGGCGGCAGGTAAAGCTGGTGTACCTTTCGATCAAAACAATTTGGCGGTACGATTGGGTGATATTCAATTAATGACCAATGGACAACCTTTGACATTTGATCGAATTGCTGCGAGTAATTATCTCAAAGCTGCCAGTCAAGGTGAATACCTCAAAACAGACACGGTATTAATTTCTGTAGGTGTTGGTAATGGCAATGGTGCGGGGATTGCTTGGGGCTGCGATCTTAGCTATGACTATGTAAAAATCAACGCTGAATATACAACGTGAATTGGTGGATACTTCTCTTCGAGACGCTACGCGAACGGCTACGCTCTGCTAAGGCAGACGCTACGCGAACAGTACAAGTAGATCTGTAGGTTGGGCTGAAGAATGAAACCCAACACACTCAGCAAAGAGTATGTAGGTTGGGTTGAAGAATGAAACCCAACAACCCAACACACCTAAATGAGAAGCTTAATTTCTACAGAGCGGGCATGAAGCTTTTCATTTGGGATTACTATGATTAAGCTAGTTATTTATTGAACACCAAAAGTTAATGGATCGAAAAGTAGTTATTATTGCTGCTAGCGCGATTCTTGGAGCTGTGGCAATCGCAGGTGGAGGGATTTATTATTCTCCCTATATCACACTCAACAATATGCGAAATGCGACAGAGAATCAAAATGTCGATGCTTTAGTAAAAGAAATTGACTTCCCTGAACTGCGGGTAAGTATTAAAGAAAATGTTAAAGCTCAAGTATTCAAACAAATGGCTGGAGCTAGCACTGGAAATGAAGGCGGTAAATTGGCAAGCCCAAGAATGACTCCAGAACTGGTCGAAAAAATGGTGAGTCCAATGGTGGACAAGCTAATTACCCCCGAAGGATTGGATCAGTTGATCCATGACAAAGTACCTGGAGCTAAAATCGATCTGGCTAATCTCGATCGAGATATTGCTAAATCAGATATTAAAATGGGCTATGAATCATTCGATCGCTTTGTGGTAAATATTACCGATAAAGTTGATCGATCTAAAAATGTCAGTCTGATTCTAAAACGCGACGGATTAGCTTGGAAATTATCAGGAATTGATATTTCTAAGTTGGTCGAGATTTGATCTCGAATAGACATGTAGGTCAGGTTGAAGAATAAAAACCTAAAACCTAAAGCCTAATCTTCTAACTTGAGCCGAAGATGAACCAGATCTTCCAGCACTTGGCGAATATATTGTTCGATTTGTTGTTTCCGATCGGTCAAATCTTTTAACTGTTGATAACGAGCGAGCGATCTACTCACAATCAAAATTTCCGCCATCGCACAAGGACGTGTCCAGAGTTTACCATCCTCATCCAATCCACACAACCGATAGCCAGCTTGAGGATCTACATCTGTTAAAGCGATCGCATCAACGGTAGTATAAGGAGTTGGAATTTCAGTCCCTGTAGAGCCGCGCTTGAAAGTGCGAGATTCTAACCAACCAGCTAGAACTGTTCCACTAGCTGTAACATTAAAACTTTCACGCTCGATCTGTTCGAGTTCTTGTTGCCATTCTGTGACCATTTTATACATTTCTTGGAGCATGTGCGCTGCCAAAATTGGGTTGGCATCTTGACGCAAACCACTAAATTTTGGGATCTGAATATGGGCTAGTTGGGAGTCTATATCTGAGTTATGGTCTATGGATATTGACATATTAAGTCAGTTAATAGTTAATAGCACGATAATGAGAATCTAGGTCGTAAATTTCAGAGTAAATGAAGTGAGTGAACAACAACTAATTCTAGTTACAGGTGCAGCGCGGTGTGGCAAGAGTGAATGGGCAGAGACTCTGGCGATCGAAAGTGGTAAGGTGGTGACTTATATTGCCACAGCAACTATAGATCCAACTGACTTGGAATGGCAAGCTCGAATTTTACGTCTTCAGCAACGCCGCCCTGCTACCTGGCAGACTGTAGCCGTGATCGAAGATCTGGCAACAGAGATTGGTAATGCCCAGCTCTCAGACTGTCTGTTAGTCGATTCTCTCGGTACTTGGGTAGCAAATTTACTCGATCGATCTGACTCCGAATGGGAGCAGCTCACTCAAAACTTGCTCGCCAAATTAACACATAGTTTGGGCACGACAATTTTGGTAGCCGAAGAAACTGGTTGGGGCGTAGTGCCCGAATATGCCAGTGGCAGATTATTTCGCGACAGGTTAGGGATGTTAACGCGCCAAACTGGATCGATCTCCACCACCGTTTATTTGGTCACTGGCGGTCATGTTTTAAACCTATCTCAATTGGGGACTAAGTTGGACGTTAAGAGTGATATGGCACAGGCAACTCAATCCTGAAAATCCTGCTTGGTGCGCTAAACCCTCTCTGCGAGACGCTACGCGTTGGTGTAGCCTGCGCTTTGCGCTTACGGGGAATCCGAGGAACGCACATCCGCCAAACCATCTAAATCCTGAGTAGACCTTGGGAGTTAAGATCTTGTATTGCTAAATCCTGTTAAAATTAGTAGTGATGGAGAGATATAACTCCACATATCATCGCTCCCAATCACTCGTCAATGACAACATCAATCCTCGTTGAAAAGAAAAAATTAGCTAAACCACCGCTAGATATTCACTATCTGGGCGATCGAGTCTTGCGTCAAGCTGCCAAACGCATTGCCAGTGTGGATGAAGATATCCGCCGGACAATCGTAGCGATGCTCCAAACTATGTATAGTGCCGATGGGATCGGTCTAGCAGCACCTCAAGTTGGCATCAACAAGCAACTGATTGTGATCGATACTGAGCTAGAAAAACCAGAAATTCCGCCGTTGATTTTGATTAACCCTACTATTAAAAAGTACGGCAAAACCCTGTGCAAAGACCAAGAAGGGTGTCTAAGTATTCCTGGAGTTTATTTAGATGTCGAGCGTCCAGAAACGATCGAATTGGCTTACAGAGACGAATCCGGTCGTCCCCGCAGTCTTAAGGCTGACGGCTTACTCGCCCGTGCCATTCAACACGAACTAGATCATCTGACTGGGGTATTATTTGTCGATCGAGTCGAAAATGAACTCGCCCTCACCGAGGAACTCAAGAAAAAAGGTTTCTCCCTGCAACACGTTCAACACCTCACTTCCGGAGCAAAGTAACCGTTCATGTACACCCCTCTAACTGGTATCTGTTTGCTTGGTGCTTCGATTTCCGCAATTGCCGCAGTCGGCTCGGTATTTGAACTTAGTTCTGGCACACCTGAATTGGGGATGGCAGTCACAGGCAGTATTTTAGCCGCCTCTATTCCCCTGACAGCTTTCTTGTTTATGACCGCTGTGAAGAATTCCAAGTAGCTGAATTAGGCTTTAGGCTTAGGGTTGTCAGTATTTTGATTTAGGTGTTTTTCAACTTACCGATTACAGCAAATCATCCATTAATTGCATCACTTGTACCGCACCATCCGATAACCTGTCGGATGGTGAGAGTGTAATTTGGCTTTCTAGGATGCCTTTAAGGGCGATGAGCTTGAGACTATTCTCGGCATGAGCCTGAGAGATCGGCACGGCAGCGGGAAGATACCCAATTGCCCCTAAATCAGCCAGAAGTGCCCTTCTGACTTGCAAATCGCTATTTGATAAAGCGAGTACTAATTGATCGCCATAAACGGCATCCTGGGTCAATTGGTACATAGCCCGCAATCCGGCATACTGAATCCGTGGAATTGGATGTTCGAGAAATGGTTGAATTAGTGGTACGGCAGTTGTTACGCCCAATGTACCTAATGCTTCGAGGATTGAATCATATGGCTGCGAAAAATCTTCGCCCTGTGGTAGCAACTTACCATCCTGTACGGATGCAGCTAAAATCTGCGTCAAATGTGGAATACAGCGAGGATCTTCGAGCATTTCTAGAGCCTGCGCCGCCGCCTCGCGCACATAAAAATCAGCGCAATCTAAACACTCGATTAGAGCTGGAACAGCCTGAAGATCGCCCAATTTACCCAATGCTCTGGCTGCATTTCGACGCAGTGGATAACCGCCTTCCGGCGTGCGATCTGCTCGATCTTGCAATGCATTAATTAATCCAGCTACAGCCGCCGGATCGTTGACCCGAAATTTGCCCAGCCACCAAGCTGCATATACTCGCAGTCCCAAATCTTCAACACTGAGATTCTCGATCGCTTGTACAATAGTCAGTGGTTCTCCAGCTTGAATCGCCGATTCATCATCCATAATTTCTACTCGTACTTATAACTATTAATAGCCAAAAAAATCCCCCGAAGCTATTTCCCTTCGCCAACGAAACCGCAAGCAACCGGAAATAACTTCGGGGGATATCAATGAATTAGCTCAAGGAGTTAATTGCATAGTCGATGTAGGAGTTAGCTTCTACCGCAGCATCGCCAGACAAACCGTGGTTTGCTTTGATGTACTTAAGAGCTTCAACATACCAACTAGGAGATAGGTCAAAAGTTTTGTTGATTTCAGCCAAACCACCCAAGAGGTAGTCATCCATAGGACCAGTACCGCCAACTACACAGCAGTAAGTAACCATGCGGAGATAATAACCAATGTCACGCACACACTTGGCTTTACCAGTTGAAGTAGCGGCAAAGTTAGGACCCGACATTGTGGTGGTGTAGGGAAATTTCTTGTACACAGCATCAGCCGCGCCATTAGCTAGAGCATCAGCTTTAGCAGTCAAGCCTTTTGCAGCGTTCAAGCTAGCAGTAGCT
>JAJAYU010000172.1 GCA_026786125.1 Chamaesiphon sp. | reverse complement strand
TAGAGCATCCCTACCCCCTTCGGCTCTTTTTCTACCATCTGCGCCAACAGTGGAAACATACTCGCCTCCGTCTTCCCCCCAGCCGTCGGTGCGAGGACGATCGTATTATAGCCATCGAGGATGGCATGTCCCGCCAGTTCTTGGACTGGGCGCAAGGATTTCCAACCCAAACGAGAGGTAATAGCTGATTGCAATCGATCGGGAAAACGGGAAAAAGCAGATGTCATAGTTATAATCGGGGAAAGCTGGAGCCTCAAAGTGGCGAAAAGTGGTTGAAACCACTCCTCATGATGCAAAGTCTGCCTACGCAGACTAAATTAAACCTAGTCCACGAAGGTGGACTTTGCAACACTAGCCACACTCGCGGAGCGTATCCGTCAGGATGGTTTCAATCGTAGGCACTTCCAAAACTAGCACCAAAGAAACTTCGCATGAGTATTTCGGCAATTCAGACGGATGAAAGGGTTAAAAATGTATTTTTTACCGAAGATACAATTAGTGTCAATTTAATCGACGGTAGAACGATTGTCGTGCCTTTATTCTGGTATCCCAGATTATTAAATGCGACTCCAGCACAACGTTTAGATTGGGAAGTTTGCGGCGGGGGTTATGGTATTCACTGGGAGTCGATCAATGAAGATCTCAGTACAGCAGGAATGCTCAGAGGCGCACCTGCTCCGAAGATAGTAAGTGTGTAAAAATTTTGGCAAATGAATAATAAATTCAGCCGGATTCAATTAAACCCAGAATTGCAGCCCTATCTCGATCTGGATGAAGGTACGATTTCGCATCCAATTTATTGGTGTGAATTTGTCCACCCAACGATTTTTACTACGATCGATTTACGTTGTGCTCAAGATGCGAATATCCAGATCTGATTGTGATACCATTTGGAATCCGACACTAAAAAGACTCAAATTTCGTCAATGACTCAGCAGAAGCGGTAAAGTTGAGATAGCTGAGGAGATAGGATGATTTCATGATTGGTCAGTTATTAGCAGGACACTATCGCGTACTTCAGGTATTGGGTGTGGGTGGATTTGGGCAAACCTATATCACCGAAGACTTACATCTACCTGGAAATCCCAAGTGCGTACTCAAACATCTGAAACCAGCTAGTGCAGATCGATCGTTGCTAGAGATCGCGCGGAAATTTTTTGAGAAGGAAGCGATCGTTCTACAGCAATTAGGCAATCACGATCGGATTCCCCGTTTATTAGCCTACTTTGAAGAGCAACAGGAATTTTATTTGGTTCAGGAATATATACTTGGAAATCCCCTGTCAACTGAGCTGAAAGAAGGGCGGAAGTGGCAAGAACAGCAGGTTGTAGAACTGTTGGCAGAGATTTTAGACATTCTGGTGTTTATCCACAGTCAAGGGGTAATTCATCGGGATATCAAACCGGATAATATCATGCGCCGCGCTAGCGATCGCAAGCTGATTCTGATTGACTTTGGCGCGATCAAGCAAGTCCGCAATCAGCATATGCTCCACGGACAACAAACGATGACAGTGGCGATCGGTACTCCTGGCTATATGCCGATCGAACAAGCCTCTGGTAATCCCCGTGCGAGTAGCGATCTCTATGCCTTGGGATCGATCGGGATTCAGGCTCTGACGGGGATCAATCCCTATGAACTGGCTAGTGACGATCTCACGGGGGAACTCAAATGGGAACACCTCACTGTTGCTAATCCCCAGCTTATTGCCATTCTCCAGCGGATGACCCGCTATCACTTCAAAGATCGTTATTTGACAGCGGCAGAGGCTCTAGCAGCCGTGAGAGGGCTAACTAGTCGCACATTTACGCCTGTCTCTACCTATGTTCAAGCCACTCAGCCTGTCACCCCGCCGCCGAGACTGAATACGGAATATCGCCCGACGGTTGTAGCTTCACCGCAACCAGTCACCACTCTGCCGACTCCACAACCACAGGCTCCCAGCAAGGCAAAACAGGGCTGCTTTCCTCTCTGGGCGGGAATGCTCTCCATTTTGGCAGCGATCGGTAGTTTTGCTTGGTTTAGTGGGAGATTGCTCAATCAACGAGACTTCCCTACCGATATCCAATCCGATCTATGTCGAGTGGCGGCACCAACGGATCTACCCTCGACGCGAGTAAGATCTCAACCCCAGCGGGATGCCACAATTCAAACTAATCTGCCACGGGGTACCAAGATTGTCTATCTCGCCGAACAGGGTGCTTTTGTCCAGATTCAGATGGCCGATCAATCGACTGGCTGGGTTTACAATAATCAAGTCGCTGGCTGCAATGTTCCATTACCACTACCAAAACCAAAACCCACTCCTACCCCATCGGCTGTTACACCTGTCCCCGCGCCGATTCGTACACCGAGAATTAAGCCCACACCCAGCCTACCTGCGATCGATCCCACTCCAACCCCAGAGCCAACCCCAGAGCCAACGCCAGATCCCTTGCCGATCGATGTCCCCACGCCAACACCAACAACAATACCTGACTCAACCCCAATCCCCGTACCCACACCCAGTACATATCCAGGTCGATCGCGTCCAGATCCAGTACCATCAATAGCTCCAGCCCCGATACCTGTGCCTACTCCAGCACCATCGGTGGAGCAAACTTTACCAGCCGATCGATCGAGTACCGATCAATTACCAGAGAGTGGTAATCAGCAAAGTTCAGATAAAATTTCCACTAGAGAATCTACGCCATCAAATTCAGGTGTATTGCCAAAACCAGTCTGGTAGAACTTGGCGAGTAATCCTACTTGAGTTCTAAACAGTAATGTTAGCTTGTAGGGGTCCCCTAGATCTACACTAAGCAACAGTGATGATGTCTGGTGCAAGCTGTGAGCATATAGGATTGCTATATTTGGCGATCAACAACTACATCCAACAACAATTAGCTTCTCGCCACTTGAGGAATTTTACCCGCCAATCCAGTCATTAATCTCAGTGCGAGATATTTGAACACAGGGACTCGATCGAGTAAAAACAATCCAATTCGACGGATAATGACGATCGGTAGAATCTGATTGGAGAACATTCGATCGAGGAAATCAGTGAAGGCTAAGATCACCCAATTTTCCGGCTTCCGCCACTTCGCATATCTGTTGAGTACGGATTTGCTGCCAATATCTTCACCTGCATGATGAGCCGCGATTAATACCTCTGCCAGGGCGACAGCATCCCGAATCCCTAAATTCATCCCCTGTCCCGCCACCGGATGACAACAGTGGGCTGCATCCCCAATTAATGCCAAGCGTGGGGCAATATATTGATTACTTTGCATCAACTTGACTGGAAATAACCACCGCTGACTATCCAGTTCTAATTTACCCAATAACCCCCCAGTACAGTGTTCTAGTGCTTTGAGAAACTCACTTACAGGTAGATCGCGCAATTCTTCCGCCTGCTGGTGTGGTACTGTCCAAACTACCTGACAGCGACCGTCTGCCAATGGTAACACCCCGATCGGTCCAGCGTACCAAAATCGCTCGTAGGCAACGTTGTTATGGGGTTTTTCGGGCTTAATTGTCGCTGTGATACAGGATTGCCAATAGTTGAATCCAGTGGTGGCAATTCCCGCTCGATCTCGGAGTGATGATTTGGCACCGTCAGCGGCGATCACCAAACTAGCGCGAATTTTGGTAGGTGCGCCACAATCTGGGGTGTACACCGTAATGTCGGCACCAGCATCGGTATAGTCTACATCGACAACCTGGGCAGGACACATGACTGTGATATTTTCAGCCGCTACCAACTTGGTTTGCAGTGCCGTCAACAATACTTCATGGCTAGCCGCATAACCCAATGTATCTGTCCCTAAATCCTGGGGATACATTTTCACCACCCCAGCATAATCCGCGTCAGAGATTTGGATTTGGCTAAATTGAGTCACCTGGGGTAAAACTTGATTCCAGATGCCCAAGCCCTCAAAGATCTGGCCTGAGAGCATGGACAGCACATAGGCTCGGCTCTTGGCGATCGATTCTGACTGAGCTTGGGATTCGATCGAGACTACTCGCAGTCCTGAATTTTGGAGTGCGACAGCTAGTGTATTACCAATAATTCCACCCCCCACGATCGCCAAATCGTAGTCTAAGTTGGCTGGATTTGCTACCGTATTTTCGTTGTTAATCTGAAGAGGCAGACTCTCTGTTGTTGCAGCGTCTACCCGAACGGAAGGAGAGTCGAGAGGTGGCATGGGAAATTGGCTTGAAGATGTGGGATTGAGCTTGGAGACAGCATTTTCAGTCTTGATGCTGTTCCAATGATAAGATTGGTAAATACATTCTCATCTTCTCCCATTTTAACGACTTTAGTTCAACAGATCGAGGTTAGCCCTTGAGAGAATAGCAAAGAGATATTGTCAAAGAACATCAGTGATCTAAATTTCCTCTCCTGACAATCTAGCTATCAACTAATTAACTAGCCTTCCTCATCAATATCGATCTCCGCCTTTACCCGCTTGGAGAAGAGCTTGCTGGCATCCCACGGATAGGTGGTGAAATTGGGTAAGATTTCTTGAGCGAAGGCTTCGGCGGCTTTGGAGCGATAACGATTGGGATTGACGATGACTGATAGGATCCGATCGATCGATACACCGTCGATATATGCTCGATGCAGGGTACCATTTTCCACTTCGCGCTCGATCGCTGAACAGGAGACAAAAGCTGCACCCAGACCTGCTTGGACGGCATTTTTAATCGCTTCGATCGAATTTAATTCCATTTCAATTTTCAGCCGCTTGGGATCGATGCCGCACCTACTCAAAACTTGATCGATCACTTTGCGAATTGTCGATTGAGCATCAAGAGAAATAAATTGGAGCTTATAGAGATCTTCCTTGGGAATAGTCTTGAGTCCGGCAAAGGGATGACTACTAGGTAAAATCAGCGCGAATTCATCCTCGGCGTAGGGCAAAATATCGAGGGAGTCTTGTAACTCCGCTGGAATCTCACCACCAATAATCGCTAAATCTACCTGTCCATTGGCTACACTCCAAGCCGTGCGCCGCGTCGAATGAACATGTAACTGCACCGACACATCGGGATATTTTTGGCGAAACACACCAATCATTCGCGGTAATAGATAAGTCCCTGTCGTCTGAGACGCGCCCACAATCAAGGTTCCACCTTGGAGGTTCTGAAGATCCTCGATCGCCCGACAGGTTTCCTGACACAATGTAATAATCTTCTCGCCATAACTGAGCAACAAATGCCCAGCTTCAGTTAGTTGCGCTCGTCTCCCACCTCGATCAAATAACGGTACATCCAATTGACGTTCGAGATTCTGCACCTGTAAACTGACAGCAGGTTGAGACACATATAAACTATCAGCGGCGCGTTTAAAACTTCCCTCCGCAGCAATTGCCCTGAGAATCCGTAACTGATCCAGAGTGAAAGGCAGGTCAGACATAGCAGTGAGCGTGTAAGAATTAGTAGCGATCGACGATCAACTTCACATTGACAGTACCATATCCGGTTGGTACTTGGTTCTTTTTGAATGGTGGATGGTGGAAGGTGAATGGTGAATTGACTAATTATTTTCACACGCCCAGTCTCCCTAATTTTGGCGGCGCAAAAATGGAATTAGTGATTCTTTGATCTCAGCATACCAGTGTTCTTGGGGATAATGTGCTGCGGTGGGTAAAGTGACTAACTCGCCGTGCTTGAGCGATTTCACACATGCTTGAGCTTGGGCGAGATCGAGCCAAGGATCGTTGGTACCCCATAATATTTGGATCGGGATGTCTAATTTTGGCAAGCCTATTGAAATTTCGGCTAGGGATTCGGTGAGTCTGAGATTGCGGATGGTGGCAAGGTGCGATCGACCAGGCATCGAACTCTTCAAATATGGTTTACGATACACTTCAAGATACTTGTCTTCGATCACACATTTACAGCCAGCTTCTAGCGTTCGCTCGGCTGTGAGTGGATCTTGAGTCAGCATTTCACCCGCCACAGGTAAACCCAATTGCTTAATTGCCCAAGGTAATTTTGCCGCAGTCGTCAATGGTGCATTGAGAATTACCAGCTTGTCTACTCGCCCTGGATAACGGAGCGCGTATTGGATCCCCACAGTACCTAGAAAGCCCTGAATGACTAGGGAAAATCGATCGAGTTCTAAACTATCCACCAGCTCCGCCAACGCAGTCACAAAAGCATCTGGCGTATAAGCAAAATCTCGTTTCTCTGGCTTACTCGAATTTCCAAACCCAATCCAATCTGGCGCGATTGTCCGAATCCCCTGTTCGGCTAATGGTCGCATCAATCCCGTCCAAGTCAAGCTTTGTGATGGTAATCCGTGGAGCAGAATTGCTGTCTGGGGATTTTCCCAACCTTCTGGTACGAGTTGTCTGGTAAACCACTCTAGGGAACCGACTTGAATTGAGGTTTTGGTAATTTTCGCCACGATAAATTTTGGAGATGAGCCATTTCCAGTCTAGACTGTGACTGACTAAAATCGATCTCACTTGCCCATAAAAACAATGGTCACAATTATCGAATTTTTACACTGTGATTACGGCCGATCATGTCTAAGCCCTGAAATCTAATTTAATCGATCGATCCCCAGACACCGTAAGATAAGTAGATTAGACAAATATTTTAACTGATATTGTGAAAGCGATTACTTTACTCGGTTCTACTGGCTCGATCGGGACTCAAACTTTAGATATCGTCGAACATCATCCTGATAAATTTCGGATTGTCGGGCTGGCGGCGGGTAGCAACGTGGAGATGCTGGCGAAACAAGTACGTCAATTTCGCCCAGAAATCGTCGCGATTGGGAATGAAGCCAAGTTACCAGAGTTAAAGGACGCGCTTGCTAATTTAGATTATGCTCCAATTATCGTCGCTGGCGCACAAGGGACGATCGAAGTTGCTGGCTATGGTGATGCTGAAAGTGTGGTGACAGGTATTGTCGGTTGTGCGGGACTTTTACCCACAATTGCGGCGATTAAAGCGGGTAAAGATATCGCCCTGGCGAATAAAGAAACCCTGATTGCTGGTGGCCCAGTCGTGCTACCTTTAGTCCAAGAATATGGGGTGAAATTACTCCCCGCTGACTCCGAGCATTCTGCTATTTTCCAATGCTTGCAGGGAGTTCCCGCTGGTGGATTGCGCCGAATTATCCTCACCGCTTCTGGTGGAGCCTTCCGCGATCTTCCTGCTGAAAAATTAGCCTCAGTGACCATTGCTGACGCGCTCAAGCACCCCAATTGGTCGATGGGACAAAAAATCACCATTGACTCCGCCACGCTGATGAACAAGGGCTTAGAGGTGATTGAGGCGCATTATTTATTTGGGGTAGATTACGATGATATCGATATCGTCGTCCATCCTCAGAGTATTATTCACTCACTAATCGAACTTCAGGATACCTCAGTCTTGGCGCAATTAGGTTGGCCAGATATGCGACTACCACTACTATACGCTCTCTCGTGGCCCGATCGGATCCACACCGACTGGAAGAAATTCGATCTCGTTACAGCAGGAGACTTAACATTTAGAGCACCCGATCGTGTTAAATATCCTTGTATCGATCTAGCCTACGCAGCCGGAAGAGCTGGCGGTTCGATGCCTGCGGTACTAAATGGTGCAAATGAGCAAGCTGTGGCATTATTTTTAGACGAAAAGATTCACTTTCTAGATATTCCCAAAGTGATCGAAAAAGTCTGCGACAAACATCGCGTTGATTTTACAGCAACACCTAGTTTGGATGATATTTTAGCGGCTGATGTTTGGGCAAGACAGATGGTACTGGAATTTAGTCAACAGGTGGCTGCGTGAGATTGCTAATTCATCGATCTTAGCCTGACTCTTATGATAAAATTGACCCTCTCCGTGTTTGATATATTATTTGGTTGAGGGTAGATCGCATGAGTGGCTTAAAGGGTAGAGATTTATTGAGCATGACAGATCTGAGTGCTGACGAGACACTCGCCCTGCTCCAACTCGCCGCCGATCTCAAACAGGGGAAAGTTAAACCGATTTGTCGCAAGAGTTTGGGTTTGCTATTTTACAAGTCTTCGACACGGACAAGAGTGAGCTTTTTTGCGGCGATGAGCCAGCTAGGAGGGCAGGTAATCGACTTAAACATTGGTTCGATGCAAATTGGTCGCGGGGAGCCTTTAGCTGACACTGCAAGGGTATTAGACCGATATTTGGATGTGTTGGCGATTCGGACTTTTGCTCATACAGACGTGGAGACTTTTGCGAAGTACGCGCAGATGCCAATTATCAATGCGCTGACGGATTTGGAGCATCCCTGTCAGGTATTTGCAGATTTACAGACGATTCAGGAGCATTTTGGACAGTTGGCGGGTTTGAAGCTGGCTTACTTTGGGGATGGGAATAATATGGCGCACTCGCTGCTGCTGGGTTGTGCGACGGTGGGGATGGATATCTCGATCGCATGTCCTATTGATTTTACTCCAGATCCAGGGATTGTAGATCGAGCCAGATCGATCGCGGCGATTACAGGTACTCAAGTTGTAGTGACACAATCACCGCAAGCAGCAGCGAGTCAGGCACATGTTCTCTACACGGATGTCTGGGCGAGTATGGGACAAGAAGCCGAATCTGATACGCGGATTCCGGTTTTCCAACCCTATCAAGTTAACCAAGAATTATTGACTATTGCCGATCCTGATGCGATCGTTTTGCACTGTCTTCCCGCCCATCGTGGTGAAGAAATAACTGAAGATGTACTTGAGGGTACTCGATCGCGGGTCTGGGATCAAGCAGAAAATCGGCTCCACGCTCAAAAAGCTTTGTTAGTTAGCGTTTTGGGTTGCGATTAATTTTTAGGTTAGCTATTTCGATCTAGTTTAGCTCTAAGTAGTTTTTCTATTTCTGGTATTAATACTTTACCTAATGAATTGCGGGGAATTAGATCGACTACAACCCAGTGTTTTGGAATCTTGTATTTACTAATCTTCCCACTGATCGCTTGCGATAATGTGTCGCCGGAAACAGGAATATTATTTTCGACATATACAGCTACAACTATTTGACCCCAATATCGATCGAGTAAACCAATTACCCACACATCTGCAACCAAACCTGTTAGCATGATTGCATTGATTACCTCGATCGGAAAGACATTTTCACCGCCTGTAATAATCTTGCCACTAGTTCGACCGATAATCGTTAAATAGCCGTCTGAATCAAATGATCCTAGATCGTCAGGTTCAAAATCAGCAGATGAATTAAAAACGGGAAAATAGCCAAGCATTAATGATTTAGCCTCAATTTGAATCTCACAATTAGGCGATCTTAATTTAATTTTGGCGTGAGGCAAAACTCTTCCACAACTATTGTTACCAGCTAAGAATTCAGCAGGTTTGAGACTAGTAACTTGCGAAGCAGTTTCCGTCATGCCATAGGTCAATGCGAGGGATAATTGAGCACTTCTGGCTCTATTTAATAGATCGAGATTGGGTGGTGCTCCGCCGAGCAAAATTGTTTGAAACTGTGCCAACCACTTAGGATCTAGATCTAATAGTTTAGCTAATTGGGTGGGTACGAGGGAGATAAAATAATCGTCTAACTCAATCTGATTGGTGATAAGATTTGGCTCTATACATAACTGCTGAAAATTCGAGACTAATAATCTACCATCAGTGATGATCGATCGAATTAATTGCATCAAACCACTCACATGATAAAGTGGCAGTGTACAAATTGCATTAATTTTATCTACTGCATAAAACTCCTGAAATCCCCAAACAGACGCGCTGAGAGTTTCCCAGGTATGGGTTGCAAATTTGATTGCTCCAGTAGATCCGCCAGTGGGAATCATGATTAAATTTTGGTGCTGTTGCGGATTTACCTGGCTAGTTATTTTTGATACTTGCTCCCACTCCGTATCACCCCAGTATGGATTGCAGAGAAAAATCGGGATGCCCAATCGACATCCAGCCATGAAATCAGCGATAAATTCAGTTAAATCGGTAGTTGAAATCGAGATAAAATTGGGTTGATGTCGAGTAAAATCAGCTACTTTTTGATTAGATCGATCGATAATTGATTGACTTTCACCACCAACTAGCCATCCAGATTTTAGCTGTTGGCAAAATAAAGCATAAATCCATTCACCGTCATACTCGATCATAATTCCAAAAAAACTACCCCCGACTACGTACTTACACGATTGTAGAAGAGGGAATAGGAGATATAAAGTTGAGTAAACGAGATATAGAGGTGTAGAAAAAACAATAGTACAGTAGCAAACTGAATTAATCAGTGGTTTTACTGACTACTTGGGGTAAACCCATGCTGTAATTTAACACTCTACTGTCGAGATTATAACCGATTTCCCCGTTTTGAAGCAGAGATCTGACAAAATGTTCCAGATCCGATCCAATTCGACGCAGATTGTACTCTGTTAAATCGGCACCACTATAAGATTCTACTAAGCCATCGAATTGCTCATAAACCTTACGCAGTGTGTCTTCTCGCCAAACAAGTTCATTGTCAGGATCGACATCTAAGGTCAGAACTTGTTCGCTGGGAATTAGTTCATTTTTCTTTACTTCAGCGGTATAAATGTGGATGTGGCGAGTTGTAGATTTTAGTAACATGTGGATTGGTGGATGGTGGATGGTGGATGGCGAAAAGTGCAGTCTTGGGGTTTCCCCTGTCTTGTCTCACTTTCTTTGACGGGGCACCCGTCCAAAAG
>JAJAYU010000171.1 GCA_026786125.1 Chamaesiphon sp. | reverse complement strand
CGCTGAACCAAAGGGTTTGAAATCATTAGTCATCGTTTGATCGACCAAGATATTGCGATCGGCTAAAAACAAAATCCGCTTCTTCGCCTTCGATTTCCACAGCCGCCAGATAATTTGAAAAGCGGTAAAAGTCTTACCCGTACCAGTCGCCATCACCAACAGAATTCGGTTCTGTTCTTTTGCAATAGCTTCGATCGTTTTATCGATCGCCAGTAATTGATAATAACGTGGAGTCTTATTACTCCCGTCGCTATAATAATCCTGAGTAACTAACTTTTGCTGCGACTCTGATAATCCCCGATGTCCGCACCACCATTGCCACAGAGTTTCCGGCGATGGAAACTCATCTAAACTAATTTCTCGCTCGATCATGCCATCGGTAGCAATCTTGTTATGAAACAAGAAGCCATCCCCATTCGAGCTAAATACAAACGGGACTTGCAGCAGCTCACCATAACCCAACCCCTGCTGCATCCCATCGCCCACAGCATGATTATTATCCTTCGCTTCGATAACTGCGATCGGTAGATTAGGCTTGTAAAACAACACATAGTCAGCCCGCCTATTTCGCGCACGGGTATGCAGTTTCCCACGTACTAGAATCCGCCCATCAGTGAGCGAAAATTCTTCCCGCAGCTGAGTTAGGATATCCCAACCAGATCTTTCCAAGGCTGGAGTGATATATTTTGTACAGATATCACGTTCGGAGAGCTGATTCTTATCCATGTGTGGGCTTTGTCATCGGGCGTAAGATCAGCGTAGTCAAGGATATCCCTCTGCTTTGAATCAAGCAAAAGTATCAACACCCAACCTTAACATCTCGATCAATGGTATGGCCTCAGTAACAGCTCATCTAATTTTTACACCACCTGACTGCTCGATCAAACTTTTCCGAACAATTTGGAGGAGTGGTGAACTATTCAGTCTAGCCGATCAATAATCGGCTGTCGGGTAGGATTTCACCTTCCAACTAATCTATAATTTAACTTTGGATTCAGTTTTTGGATCTATTTCGGTGTTTTTGGATCAAATCCGTAATTATGAGAAAAATCATAATTCATACGGAGTAAGGCTTTAAGGGTAAGCGAGCGGTGGGAATCGAACCCACAACAACAGCTTGGAAGGCTGTAGTTTTACCACTAAACTACGCTCGCATTTGGGCGAACTAATTCACCACTTAGACATAATAACATATCTCGAACGGACAATCGACATCTTTCGATCGAAACACCAAAATCAGTAGAGGTGCCCCTAGCGTTTACCGTTGGTGGTAGGGTCGCGTTTGCTTGCTGGAGACACAGGCAAACGCTTCCTTAGAAATATCGGCACCCTCTGAGCTATGCTATTTTGGGCAATACATAAATTCTCTATGCAGGATTGGCTTGAGGTTGACGGTGCAAGAGGTTGATCACCGCTGCCTTTTCCAAAATCCCAATCAGAATGCCATCGCTATTTGTCACACTTAGAGTAGTGACATGTTTGGATTCCAATTGCTCGATCGCTTGCAATAATGGTCGATCGCTAATGATAATAGTCGAGGGTTCAACTGTTTCCATAATCTCACTAACTGACGTATGCGCCCATCGATCGGATCGGACGTTATTTAGTGCTGCTAATCCTAATTCACCAACTAAGTAGCCTGATTGATTGGTAACGAGAAACTTCTGCCAATTACTGCCGCTGAGGGTACGTTGATCTACGAATTCTCGCAGCGTGATATTCTCAGGAATGATCGGACTATTGGGCGTAACTGCATCACCTACGGTTAAA
Source organism: Chamaesiphon sp. (assembly GCA_026786125.1). Taxonomy (GTDB): domain Bacteria; phylum Cyanobacteriota; class Cyanobacteriia; order Cyanobacteriales; family Chamaesiphonaceae; genus Chamaesiphon. The sequence goes on along the minus strand of JAJAYU010000171.1, from coordinate 2,182 downwards.
CCTGTCAACCGCTCTTGGACTCTGGCAAACTGAGCAGAGCGACCAGCATTTTGCAATAAGAACGAACCGATTAATAAGTTCCAGATATTGTCGAAGCTACCATATAGTACTAGGGGTAATAATCCCGATAAAATCGCTACCCAGCCAAACCCTTGACCAACGATACTAGCGATTTTTACACCTTTGTATTGATTACCAGTAACTTTCCAGACGATCGCTTAGAGGATATTAAAACCATCGAGGGGTAGTCCAGGAATGAGGTTGAATAAGACCAATGATAGATTAATCGCGGCTAATACTGCGGTAATTGCGGCTAATGGGCCAGTAATATGACCTGCAAAGCCAATCGTGGTCAGAATCCCAAATAAAAATAGACTAACAGCAGGGCCAGCGATCGCCACCCAAAAAGCTGCTGCTGGTGTCTCAGATTCCTTCTCTAAGCTGGCTAATCCGCCAAAAATGAACAAGGTAATCGAATCGACTTTAATCCCCTGTTTAATCGCCACAAAGCTATGTCCTAGCTCATGGGCGAGTACGGAACTAAACATTAATATTGCTGTAATTAGCCCCAACAATAACGGACTAGCCCCGGGCAAATTGGGAAACTGCTCTCCCAAACCAGTGCCGTAGCTCCACGTTACCAACGCCAACACGAAAAACCAGGACGGGTTAACGTAAAAAGGAATACCAAACAAGGATCCGACGCGGATATTACCATTCATCACAGTCACCTGCTACTCAAAACATCGATTGTTTCTATTGTAACGAACCATTAAGTCATCTCTCATGATTTGATCGGGGTAATATCCGTAATGGCTAGAGCCTATTTCACCTCTCCATCAAATAGACTCATCCACAACCGTTGGGTACCCAGTGTTCCAGTACAGAATAGCAACTTACACAACAGCGAAATCGCCAATTGGTTCAACTCGTCATCATCTTGATAGATGGCAACCTTGGTGCGGCGGGGATTCATCCGACTCCGAAAATGGGCGCGAAAACGGTCTAAATATTCTGAAAGCCTAAAATTACACTCAGGCGGAATTTGCTTGACACTAAGCTGTTGCTGGGCAAGCAGGAGCTGTCGAATCGTCACCGTCAGCCGACTGGCTAACCTACAGCCAATTGCACTCAGAGCCTTAGCTTCTTTGATTGACAAATTGCGACGGGTATGGGCGCGACGCATGGGATTAGTCGATCGCATCCGCCACAAGACGATCCGATTTTTGATCACATCATCTAGGTTTAATTCTTTGGCAAGTTCGAGAATTTGTTCAGAACTACTCGACTCGATCGCCTCGATCGCTAGTAGCATGAGATCTAGTTCCACCTTGGTCCGGCGTGGACAGGCATCTCCGGCAATACCTGGATTTGGCAGAGTTTCGAGTACCCCCATAAGTGACTCAGACATGGGGCCATTGATCGGCGATGCTATCATAGTTACGAAAATCGATCGACTAGTTATGGACGGGGTTTAATTACTTATCTAGATCTAGACTCAATTTGACTGCAAAATTGTTGCAATTGCCCTGAAATTACAAGGTTTGATTAGATCGTCAACATCAGCATACCCGAATTTCAGGTATTAACCACATTCAGACCCGCTTATATCTAACTATAAGTATTAACTTCTAGGCAGCTTGGGCTTCCAAGCTCAACAACTGCCAGATTATCCAAAAGTATTCTAAACAGCTACTACTCTGCTTGGAAAGCGTCACTCCGAGCAAAGCACTAGCCTCCAATTGTAAAGAATTTTAGCTGAAGCACTCGAAGTTTGGTAAGATGGGAAACATATATAGATATCTTCCTAAATTATTATGCTAACTCTTAAATTTTTTTTGATGGAGTTCCTATCTAGATAAATTTCAACAACCTAACATTTTCATTATTTAACTCTTTAGTCGGTTGTAATTTTAAATAGCTATCTATTAGATTTCAATCACCATTCTTAATTTCTATATCTTTAAAAATTAACTAGTCAAATTTAGCACTAAAGGTCATGTCTGCGCGTCTATGGTTGGGTAACTCCTAAGCATAGTTGTTTGTGCCAACATAATTTAGTTCAGTTCAGATCAAATAGATATTAGACTTTTCTACTTTAACTTATAAAAAAATAACTAGGTACTATTATAATGTTTTCTGCTGCTAACCGTCTCTCCATCTTTGTGGACGGCAATAATAT
>JAJAYU010000170.1 GCA_026786125.1 Chamaesiphon sp. | reverse complement strand
GTGAATAGTGGATGGTGAATTAAGTGGTAGCAGTAGAGTGGATACTGCCCACCAGCTATAATCCATGATCAGATATAAGATTAAGCTTGAATAATTTTACCCGATCGAACATGTAAAATCTGAGATGAGTCTAGCCACTTGGCATCGAAAGCTCCCAAATGAGTAGTTGTAATCAGGGTTTGAAATCGATCTTCAATTACACTCAGCAATTGATTTTGACGAGTCAGATCGAGTTCTGCCAATACATCATCAAGTAGTAATAATGGTGGCTCACCAACAATTTGTTCGATTAGTTCTAGCTCGGCTAATTTAAGTGCTAGAACCAGAGTGCGTTGCTGTCCCTGGGAACCATAAGATTTAGCGGGTGTATCATTAATCGTTAGTTCTATCTCATCTCGATGGGGGCCAACTAAGGTATTTCCCAAACTTTCTTCTGCTACTTGCCGGAGATTTAATCGATCTGCAAATGCTTGATAGATTGATTCGGGGGTATTCTCGATCGTTGTAATATTCGGTGCGTAAGTAATTGTTAATTGTTCGGTATTTTTACTGATTTTAGTATGCCACGTTCTGGCGATCGGTGCCAGTCTATCAATGATTCTCACTCTCCGGCGGATTACCTTTGTACCAGTGGTAATTAATTGATGATTCCAAGATGCTAATTCGGCTGGATCTAATTTGCGCTGTTCTGCTTGTTTGAGCAAACTATTTCGCTGTTTTAATACACGCTGATATTCATGTAAAATATGAGCATAGATTGGCTCGATTTGAAATAATAATGAGTCAATCCACTGTCGCCGAGTTTCAGGATTACCTCTTACTAAATCTAGATCCAGTGCTGAAAATTCTACGGCATTTAATATCCCCAAAAAATCTAGTTGTCGTTTAAGATTTTCATTATTTATTGTAGCTATACGCCTACCTTTGTCTCTAATCGTTAAACCTAGATCGATCGATCCATGTTTACGAGTCAATTGAGCGGTAATCTTGCTCTCACTTTGTCCTGCGAGTACCAAATCTCGATCGCGTGAAACTCGATGACTCTTGAGTGTAGACAATAATTCTACTGCTTCTAATAGATTAGATTTACCTTGGGCATTATCGCCTAATAGAATCGTTTTGGGAGCAGAAAAAATGATTTCCTGCTCCCGATAATTCCGAAAATGACGTAGCTGGAGACGATTCAAAAACACAGAATAGTGGATGGTGGATGGTGGATGGTGAATAGCTAGATTTCACAAGTATCAGTTCAATATTACTCATCAGCTAGATTGCTTGTGATTATAATTTTGGAAACATTGATAATTTATTTTTTTACTAACTGCGGGAATTGCTTGCATAGAGCTGTAAACAATGGTGATGGTTTACTTTCTTGTAACCTGTCTCCTTGTTGCCAATTAAATCGATTCCATAAAAATGGGGCTTCTTTTTCGGCGGCTAACCACAATAATTTCTTAGCTCTGGTAATTGCGACATATAATAACCGCAAATCCTCTCCTTGCTTGAGATAATTGGCTAGATCCCAAGCATCTTTAGGTGTGGGTAAAGATTCCTGATGTAAATGAGCGCGAATTTTCGCACGGGCAACTTCTGCTAGTGTGAAATCACCCAAAAATTTAGCACCTTTAGGAGTCCATAATTGTCCAGGGGTTTTGTCACTTAAAAATGGAATAAATACATAATCCCAGTCTAGTCCTTTCGCTTTGTGCATGGTAATAATCGTTACTTGTCCTGAGGCAGTATAGCGAGACTCAGAACCATCATCGATATTCTCAAAACCTTCGATCGATACTATCTCCTGCAAGACTTCAATCGTCGCATAAATCGAACCGCGTCCATAAGTCTGTATGGCAATTTGATCGGCCAATTTATCCGCAGTCGCTAATTCTGAAGATTGATATCCTAACCTGTCGCCCAAATAACTAATTAGTTGATAATGGGGCAATGTTGATCGAGTCTGAAGTAATTCACAACAAATTGCCCGTGCTCTTTCGACGCTAGCTATCTGCGGATCTTCGAGAATATTTGGATACAAAAACCGTTCGGGAAAGATCGCCAGTGCATCAAGATCCTGTGCCTCAATCAATTTTCGCTCTAATAAAACCTTTAGTGCTGCTTTGATGTATTCACTAGAATGGGGTCTGGTAATAAACTGAAATAAGGTCAAAATTTCGCCAGGGATTTTAGAGTTTCGATCACCTTCCCCCGCTTGAAAAAGTTTCAGTTCAGGATGTCTTCTGTGCCAATCGGTGAGTCGATCAAAGATAAACTTTGCCTGTCGATTATCACGCACTAAAATTCCGGCATTTCCAGTAGGATTTGTGGCAAATAGGCTGGTGAGTCGTCGTTTGATCGATAATACAGATTCGTAAATATCTTGGGGCTGGTGCAGTTCTACCCCTCCATCTTGCGGGCTGGGATTTGGTTGAGCATCCCCCGCCGATACCGGACGAATTGTTTGTAGCCAAAAGACAGATTCAGTAGTTTGAATCGTATTTTTTGGATCGATATTGGCTGGTGGCTTTAGCCAATTGTTACCCCAGTCGAGGACAAAATTAGCACTATTCATGATCGTCTGAGTACTGCGTCCAGCTTGTTCCATTCTTTCCAGTCGCGACGATGAATTTAGATCGCTAAGCTCGATACATTCCTGACAAAAATCACGAAAATATCGAGGATCGGCAGGGGTAAATGTTGAATTAATTGCTTGATTGGGATCGCCAACTCGGATCAGATTTGGTTGTAGTTCTGGTGCGTCAGGAATACCAGCCAATTGGCGTAATAATTTTTCCTGGAGGGGACTAGAATCTTGGGCTTCATCCTCAAATACGGCATGAACTTGTTGCTGCCACAATCCTCTAGCAGTGGGGTCTGCCATCACCCGCAAGGCTCCGGCAATCATCTCATCGTAGTCCAGACAACTGCGATCGATTAGTAGCTGCTGATAAGCTTCATAGAGTCCCGCACTAATCCCCAGAATATCGTATCGATCGGGATATAATCTAGCCATTTGCCATAGATCATCAGGTGATAACCCTGAACTTTTGGCTTCACGGAC
>JAJAYU010000169.1 GCA_026786125.1 Chamaesiphon sp. | reverse complement strand
TTAATGAACTGATCAGAACCGTAAAATCTATCCACAATCCAATAATTTTACAAGAGTTAAAAAACATCAAAAATAATGGTTCCGTTGGACAGCCATTACTAACCAAACTAATTAATTTATATCAGCAGTACGATCTCAAAGCTCAAGTTAATTCTGTGTCAGAGCCGAAAAGTGATTTGACGATCTCAAAGATCGTTTGTAGTAGTGATTTACAAGGTTTTGGTAAAAGCTAAATACACGATCAATCTTAATTTTCACCCCGACCAGCAATCAATCCACCAGCTAGATTGATGTCCCGAAACCGACTGGTGGATCTATCAAACTTGAGGTGATGCCAGTCGCTCCTGCTTGATTACACGTTGCGATTATTGCGAATAATCCGTTAGAATTGAACCGATCGCCTCAAATATTGGATTGCCACCGCTCGACTTTATGGGTAACTTAAATTATCCTGCCTACATCCGTATCTGCGCTAATACCGCGCTTACCATTGATAATTTCACTGATGCGGGTTTGAGCCACCCCGATATCCACACTGAGGCGATAGGGGCTATATTGTCCGATCGCGCAAGATCATCAAATATGCCGCGATTTATTCCTCAATCTGCGGAGTTTCCACCACAGCAATTCGCTTGCGTCGTCGCCGGAGATAATAGATACCACCACCGCCGATCGCGATAAACGGGGCAAACGGGATTAACCATAAGAGTCCCAACGCTAGATTTGTCCCCAGACTACTAGCGGCATGAGTAGAGCTTTTCCAGGTTTCCTGCACCTGTACCCCAAACCCGTCAGCAATTGGCAGACTCGATTGAGATTCCTCAATTCTAAGATTGATTGTCGAATAAGCTACTTGCTGACGCAGATTCTTGACTGTTGCATCTAACCGTTCGATTTGGTCACGAATCGCTGCTAGTTCCTTGGATACAGCCAAGATATCTTTAACAGAACCCGATCGATCCATAATCTTGCGGGTCAAATCTTCTTGTTGTCGCAGATTTTTCAGCCGTGCATCAGTATCGACAAGCTGCTGACTCACATCCTCTGATTTAATCCCTTGATTCTCGACTCGACCTAACTTGGTAATTTCGGCTAGTGTGCTCTCTAGGGCAATACTAGGAACTTTGAGCATCAGTGTAGCCTGATGGTTCCGACCATTTTGGGGTAGACGGTCATCCTGAAAATTATAAATATCGCCCTGCTTACTCCGCACGATCTGCCGCAGTTGCACCATCGCCTTGTCGATCGATTCCAATCGGAGTGACAATTCGGCTGTTTTAACTAGCTGCGGTTTTTGGGGTGTGGCGATCGCCTGTTGAGTCTCTACAGCTCGAGTGCCTAGCAGATTTGATTTATCACCAGCAGACTGATCCAGTTGATCAGCAGGCGATGTTGGGGCTGAAGCGACTCCAGTCGCTGTCTCAGCTAGCTGGGATCTACTACCACAACTATTTAAGGCAAGGCTACCACTGAGCAAAATGCTGGCGATCGCCATCGATCTCCAACTCAGCCCCTGTAAATTATTCATCCTTTTCACACTCCACAATTTTTCGATCAAAGCAATTCTACAGACTACAAGTACAACTTAAATCATTACGAACATTTAGGTTCAAATCGATCGCAGTTATTCATGTCCTGTTCATCGATCTAGATGGTTCGATATCAATATCAATCTACAATTAAGATAAGTCCGGATCGCATTTGCGTATTAAGGAAGGAGAATTTACAGATGGTAATTGCTGCACCAGAACTAAAATCTGAAATACAGCCGATTGGAGAGCAGAGGGTCGTAATTAGGGGCTTATCTTGGGATGCCTATCTCCAAATTCTCGATGCTTTGCCTCAATCTCGTGGTTCTCGGTTAACTTATGATGATGGAATGTTGGAGATTACTGTGCCTTTAGAATTACATGAATTTTCAGGCCGTTTGATTGAACGTTTTATTGTTACGTTGATTGAAGTGATGGGTTTGCGAGTCAAAACGATGGGTTCGACAACTATGAACTATCCCAATCTCAAAAAAGGCTCAGAACCAGATAATGCTTACTATATCCAAAATCAACCTTTAGTTAAAGGGCGGAATGTAGATTTTAGTCAAGATCCGCCGCCAGATTTAGTAGTTGAAGTAGATATTACCCACACAGATATTGCCAAAAATCAATTTTATGCCAGTCTGGGAATACCAGAATTTTGGCGATTTGATGGTAAAGTATGGCGGATTTATCAGCTTCAAGATCGTGTTTATATTGAAGTTGAAACCAGTCCCACATTTCCTCAAGTCCCAAAACAACTTTTGTATACGTTCTTAGATCAGGCAAAAGAGGATGAAATTGAGGCAGTTCGATCTCTACGATCTTGGTGGCTTCAATTAGAGGAGAAAGATTAGGCAATGTTATTAGCTGGTGCGGCTTATCTGATCTTCACAGATAAGCCGTGATCTAATTGACAAATAGTTACTAATCTACTCGCCTAACTTGAGCAATTCGACATCAAAAATCAGCGTCGCATTTGGTGGAATCACCCCGCCAGCACCCGCCGCGCCATAACCTAATTTTGGTGGAATAGTTAATTTACGCCGATCACCGACTTTCATCGTACTTAGAGCTTCATCCCAACCTGGGATTACTTGTCCCGCACCTACTTTAAAACTAAAAGGTTGACCGCGATCGCGAGAACTGTCAAACTTCTTACCATTGGTGAGGGTACCAGTATAGTGAACGAATACCGCTTGCCCTGGTTTTGGTTTAGCTCCTGTACCCGCTTTGAGGATGGTATATTTCAAGCCAGAGGGAGTGGTAATTGTTTTTGGAGCTTTTTTGGTAGCAGCAGCGATTGTATGCTGGAGCGGTTGATGCTGTGTAATATTAACACTTGCGATCGCTTCTGGATTGGCAATGGTGAGCTGCAAAAATGAACTAAAAACAGCCGAGTAAAGCATCCAACTAGAATTAACTAAAAATTTTCTCATTAATGCACCTTGATTTCCAATTACCCAACATATCACAAATTAATCTCAGTTAAAATGATTTATAGGTATTAGAGGTAGCTAGAGTGACAAGTGAAACAGATTTAGTGAATGATTTTTCAGCAGATGGACCGATAGAGCAGTATCAGCAAAGTTTGAAGATTGACCAATCAGCCGAAAACTTAGCAGGTGAGAGTATATCACTCAATAATTTAGGTCTAGAATATAACGATAGAGGTCAATGGGCTGAAGCGATCGAATGTCATCAGCAGGATCTAATTATCTGTCGCAAATTGGACGATCGAGAGGGCGAAAGCGCGGCTTTTAATAATCTGGGGTTGGTGTATTATAATCAGGGCAATTTGGATCGATCAATCGAATGTCATCAGCAAAGTTTAGCTATCTGTCAATCGTTGGGAGATCGGGAAGGTGAAGGTGCATCTTTTAATAATTTGGGGATGGTATATCGCGCTCAAAGTAAATGGGATGAAGCGATCGAATCTTATCAGCAAAGTTTAATTATCGAACGGGAATTGCGCGATCCTGACAGATATTGGGAAGGTCAGATTTTAGATAAGCTCGGTCAACTTTATCAAGCAAAAGGTCAACTCGATCAAGCAATTCGACTGTGGCAAGAAGCTCTGACTAAATTACCTGAAGCTGCCAGAGAATATCCAATCATTCAATCACAGCTCAACCAAGCGATGAGTTGAGCCAGATATCGAACAGCTCCAAGTTATAACTCGGAGCTGTTTGATTGGTTTTTAAAAATGGATCGACCTTAAACCCCCAATATTCGGTTCGAGATCACAAATTTACGCTGCAATCAATTTAGCTAGTAGGGCAAGATCGACATAGGTAGAACCAGACATATCACCCTGAATGATTTGACAAGGATGATTTGGTTCACCGAGATCAGATAGGACTAATTGAGCGCGATCAAAATTATGATTTTGGGTATAGTCATTGATCGTCACCAGTGTGGTAATTCCAGCATCCATTGCCGAGATTAACCCATTTTCCGAATCTTCAAACGCCAGACAATCCGCTGCTGGTAATTTCATCTGCGCCAATACATAGTCATAGATATCTGATGCGGGCTTCTTCTTGGGGACAATATCACCAGCAGCAATTACTTCAAACCAGTCAGGATCAATATTTCCAGTTAGGAGCGCGAATACATTGGCAGGGGTGGTAGTAGTCGAGATGGCGAGGCGGAGATTGGCAGCTCTAGCAGCTTCTATCAGGCGTTTAACACCTGGACGGAGTGGAATGCCGCCGCGCTCTAATAGCTGGGCGTAATACTGATTTTTAGCCTTATGCAAGTCAGCAATTAACTCGTCATTCATCCGCACATCGGGACGGTAAGTGTCCAGATAAAACCGCATCCGCTCCTTCCCACCAGTGACAGTAAGGAGTTTGCCATATAGCTCGATCGACCAATCCCAGTCCAGTCCAGCAGTGGCAAAAGCTTGATTAAACGCCACCCGATGCCCATCTCGCTCCGTATCTGCCAAAGTCCCATCGACATCAAAAATTAGTGCTTGCAATGCTCCCATCCCCTTAACCCCCTTATATTCCACGCTCGTACTAGTGATGTTATCACGCCAACTATGGGAATGGGATTTGAGCTTACGCCGATCGGTACCAAACCCCTATAATATATGAGAGGAATCCGTTGTAAATATCGATACTCCGCCATCTATGGCAAGCATATAGTAATTACTAATAGTTTATTTCAGCACCCGATCGCAATTAATAGAGACTATGGCACAACTCGAAACTAGAACGGAACCGATGGTGCTGAACATGGGGCCGCACCACCCATCCATGCACGGAGTATTGCGGCTGATTGTCACTCTCGACGGTGAAGATGTCGTCGATTGTGAGCCGGTAATTGGTTATCTCCATCGCGGGATGGAGAAAATTGCCGAAAACCGCACAAATCTGATGTTCGTGCCCTACGTCAGCCGCTGGGACTACGCAGCGGGGATGTTTAATGAAGCGATCACTGTTAATGCGGTTGAGAAATTGGCTAATATTACTGTGCCGAAACGGGCGAGTCATATCCGCGTGATCATGCTCGAACTGAATCGGATTGCTAATCACCTGCTCTGGCTTGGCCCATTCATGGCTGATGTCGGGGCACAGACTCCGTTCTTCTATATCTTCCGCGAGCGGGAGATGATCTACGATCTGTGGGAAGCGGCAACTGGCTATCGGATGGTGAATAATAACTATTTCCGGATTGGTGGAGTTGCAGTAGATTTACCCTATGGGTGGATTGATAAATGTTTGGATTTCTGCGATTATTTTGAGCCAAAAGTAGATGAGTACGAGAAATTAATCACCAATAACCCCATCTTCCGCCGCCGCGTTGAAGGTGTTGGTACAATTGGTCGGGATGAAGCGATTAATTGGGGCTTGTCTGGCCCGATGTTGCGGGCTTCTGGGGTGAAGTGGGATCTCCGAAAGGTCGATAAATATGAGTGTTATGACGATTTCGATTGGGACATCCAATATGAAACCGCTGGTGACTGTTTAGCACGGTATTTCGTCCGAATTCGCGAGATGCGTGAATCGGTGAAGATCTTGCGTCAAGCGATTGCGGCTTTACCTGGGGGTGCCTACGAAAACCTCGAAGCCAAACGGATTGCCGCAGGGCCAAAATCCGAGTGGGATGCAATGGACTATCAGTACATCAGCAAGAAGGTTGCACCAACGTTTAAGATTCCCAAGGGTGAGCATTATGTCCGGATTGAAAGCGGCAAAGGTGAACTAGGGATCTTCATTATCGGCGAAAACAATATCTTCCCGTGGCGATGGAAAATTCGCGCTGCTGATTTTAATAATCTCCAAATTTTACCTCACCTATTACGGGGTGTGAAAGTTGCCGATCTGGTGACGATTTTGGGTAGTATCGATATTATTATGGGTTCTGTCGATCGATAGTAATTCAGACCAGTTATGCTATTTTTATCGATCGACTAATCCGAAGCTAATTTGGATTGCTCGATCGATTATTCTTTTAAATAATGTTACCCACTGTTATTTTACCTGGCTATCTCGAAAGTGCGGATGTCTATCTACCACTTCAACAAGCTTTAACTGATATAGGTACGCCTACAACTACTGTACCATTGCGAAAACGTGACTGGCTGCCAACGTTGGGTGGTCGATCAATGATTCCGATTCTGCGTCAACTCGATCAAACTGTCAACATAGCTTTAACAGATAATAATGCTAACCAAATCAACCTAATTGGACATTCCGCAGGTGGGTGGATTAGTCGAATTTATCTAGGTGAAATTCCGTATACAATTCATGGTGATGTTGATGAAACAGTCAAGTTGTGGAATGCTAAATCCAAGATTGCTAGTCTAATTACCCTCGGTACTCCCCATATTAGCGGCGAACGTTGGACGAAGAAAAATCTTGATTTTGTGAATGATAATTATCCTGGAGCAATGTATCCAGATGTGCAATATATTTGCGTTGGTGGTCAATCAATTTATGGTGAGCAAAAAATTGGTCAATGGTTGGCTTATAGTAGCTATCAACAGACTTGTGGGGAAGGAAATACTTGGGGTGATGGGATTACGGCAATTAGTGCGGCGCATTTAGTTGGTGCAACAAATATTACTATTGAAGGCGTTAAACATTCGCCGCGTACTGCGGGGATTTGGTATGGTTCGCCAGAGGTGATCGATCGATGGGTGAAGTATTTAAGATAGATATTTTTGATAAGTTATAATAGTTGGAATACCTAGCTATTGGCAGAGGTGAAATAATGTTAGCAGTTATCAATACAGGTGAAGAGAGAACCCTACTCCAAGGCATCAGTTGGAATCTCTACGAAAATCTCTTAGTAGAACTAGGTGACAATGGAAAAGCAAGACTGAGTTATTATCGAGGAGATTTGGAATTTATGACCCCGCTACCGTCACACGAAAACTATAATCGTCAGATTGATCGAGCGATTGTAGTGCTGGCGGAAGAACTAGATTTGGATTACGATCTATTCGGTTCGATGACAATTAAGCGTCCAGATCTTGAATCAGGGAAAGAACCAGATTCCTGTTATTACATCGCCAATGAATCAGCAGTACGGGGGAAAACTAAATTAGATTTCACTCAGGATCCACCGCCGGATTTGGCTGTAGAAATTGATATTACCAGCAGCTCACTTAATCAACTTGGATTGTATGCGACGCTCGGAGTTGGTGAAGTGTGGCGATACGATGGAAAAACATTGATATTTTATCAGTTGCAATCAGCTAAATATACGATCGTCGATCGATCTCCCACATTCCCTACTTTATCACCCGATCGAGTATTAGAGTTTCTATCCGATTGCCAAGCAGATGGCATCAATCAAGCCGTAAAAAATCTGCGAAAATGGATTCAAGCCGATCTCTAGTATGATCGATCGCCTTGGGACAAAGTTTTCAGTCTAGAAATGGCACGATCGAGTAACTCAGTCATCGAGTTTTTCTAGGAAGTCTGCGTATGCTCATGTCAGGTGATCGCTAGAAATTATTGCTTCTGTGCTCTCGATTTGCCAGTAGATACGGGTTTAACGCGCAGCACCGATCAAATCCTAATCGCAACTTTCCCCCGCACTTGCCGCTGTTCGAGGTGGCGAATTGCCGCCGGAACTTCGCTCAGACTGTAAGTTCGGTCGATAAAAGGGAAGATTTTTCCAGCTTCAATTAAATCCTTCAAAATTATCAAATCCGATCGGTCGGGTTTAACCATCAAACACTTGACATTCCGACGTATAATTCTCGAAATTACCGAGCCGAACAACAATACCTGAAACAGTCGCGAGATCGAACCGCCGATGAGGACATAAGTGCCATCAGGCTTCAATATTGGTGCATAGTCAAAAACCGATCGATAGGCGGCTGCATCTAGAATTAGGTCGTATTGCTGCCCATTTTTGGTGATATCTGCCTGAGTGTAGTCGATGATGTGGTCTGCGCCAATCGATCGCACCATCTCCATTTTGTTTGTACTGCATACCGCCGTTACCTCCGCCCCCAATGCCTTGGCAATCTGCACCGCAAACGATCCCACACCGCCCGAAGCACCATTGATTAATACTTTTTGACCAGATTGAATCTGACCACAGTCCCGCAGCCCTTGGAGCGCGGTTAGGGCAGCACCAGGAACGGTTGCAGCTCGATCGAATGAGATATTTTTCGGCTTGAGCGACAATGCCGCTTCGGTACCACAGGCGTACTCGGCAAACGCACCGAATCCACACTCCGACAGATCGCCAAATACCTCATCTCCCACCTGAAACTGCTTCACATCTTTACCGATAGCTTCAACTACTCCAGCGACATCCATGCCGAGGATCTTGATTTTAGGCTTGAGGATGCCCCCAAACATTAGGCGGCTCAGGAAGGGATCGCCGCGCATCAGATGCCAGTCGCCAGCATTGACAGAGGCGGCGCAAACTCTTACTAGCACGTCATTATCTGTGACGACAGGCTTGTCAACTTCTTGCAAGCTCAATACATCTGGTGAACCATATTCGGTCTGAATGATCGCTTTCATGTCTGTCAGTCTCTACAAGAGTAACTTACACCGTAAGCATAACTTCTTGGAGGGTGACAGCGTAGCTGTCACCCTCCAAGTTTGAGAACTCTACTAAGTCCCGCGCACGATGATCACCGTCCGATCGCTGTTTTGGGAAATCGCCGCCGGAATATTACCATTGACCACTTGCTCCAAGATCCCTGCCCGACTCGCCCCCAAGACGATCGCATCGCTATCGCACTCTTCGGCATACTTGAGGATGGCGGTGACGATCGAATTATCATGGAGTGGGACTTTGGCGATCGATCCAGGGAAGTGGGGACGGAGTAATTGGGTAGTGCGATCGAGTACGGTCAGATCTGGGTTTTTCTCCATTGGGTCAAATACTTGACACAGGCTGACCAGAGATCGATCTCCGAGGGTTGTCAGCGCGGGGAGCAGTTTGATCGCACGTTGGGAATTTGGGCCGCCTGCAAGTGGCACCAACCAGCGATCAAACTGAGTCCGACCGTTAGATTTAACCAGGATCGACTCGCAAGTTGCCTGTTGAATTACCGCATCGACTACCGGACTAAAAATCCAGTCTGGAGTCGTGCGCGTACTGCCTTTCCAACCCATTAATGCTAAATCGATTCGCTCTGATCCGATCGTCGCCAGTACAGCGGCAGCGAGATTATGGGCGACCTGAATTTGGGTGTGGACGGGAATCTGCCATGCCAAGCCCAGAGTCTTTGCCTGTTGGAGCAGTCGCTCGCCGATCTTGGTTTTAACTCGGACTTCGACTAGGGATTTATGTGTAGGCACGACAATTACGTTCAATACTTCAACTTCATAATCGCGGCTGCGGGCGATCGCCATTGCCATTTCCAGGAGTAATTGGGCAGTATTGGGATTACTCACCAACACCAGCAATCTGCCCCTGCCGACTTCTGGGGCGCGAGTTTGATAGATAATGTGCGAAACTGGGGCGATCGCGCCGAGCAGATCCGCGCGATCGTTGAGATAGGCAGCTTCGACCCGAATGATATCGCTACGCGTGATAATCCCGACTAATTTCCGCCGATCGACAATCGGTAGACTGCCGAGACGATAGCGATCGATCAGATGGAGAATATGGGCGAGGC
>JAJAYU010000168.1 GCA_026786125.1 Chamaesiphon sp. | reverse complement strand
GTGTTTATACAATCCAGGTCATACATAGTTTGCATCAACTCAAGTTGCCATCTAGCAATCGAGAGTTACATGCTTTGTTGTTGAGATGTGCGATCGTGTATGGATCGGAGCAGTCAAACTTGGAATATTTTCTCCAGTGGTTCGATCGGATGTATCATTGGCGTAGCCTCTGTGCAAGAGAATCGAAGTATCAGCAGGCTGGGAAGCGGAGGAATCACCTAGAAAGGTTGAGCCTGATTTCCAATTTTTGCCAGAAGCTCGACAATCTCCATCTTTTGTCTTGAAACTGACATATTTTGCTTACCTCCTTAATCGTCAAGCCTGAAAGCTGAAACCTAATATTGACAGGCCATCTTCCGCTAATTGATGATTGCCCATTAGTAAGCTCAGGAAGCAAACAGACCCTAGCTATGAAGGATCTGACGCTGGATCGATCGAATCTGACCCTACATTTGGTAAAATATTATCTGCAAAGAATTTCCCAGAAGGTATTAAAAAGTTGGTAAGAATAGAGAAGTAGAGTTTACAAGGAAAAAGTTTTAGCCACAGATTGTTAGTAAATCTCACTGTTATTACTCGATCGACAATTGCCTCAATATCTGCCGTGCAGCTAAAGTCTCAAATCGATCGCTCAAAGCCTTCGCTGCTGACTTATCCCTCAACATCACCCCAGCCTCAATATTCCGCTCGTGTGCAGCTTCCGTAAAATTCGCCGAAGTCACCAGTAGGTATTCTTCATCAATGACTACACACTTAGCATGAAGACAAGCTCTCGTGCGACCGCCAATTTCCAACGATCGCGGGTCGTAGAATATATCTGGAAGTCTCTTTCCTGGCCAGATCTCTGCGCGAAAGCGGCGGGCATATTCCCTGACTAAAATAGCCGTTGGGGTAGTATCTTTAAATTCCCGTTTGATGTTGAGAAACAGCCTGACTTGGAGCTGGAAATCTTTGTCCATCTTGGCTGCTAGTCCACCAAAGAGGGTGGCGGCATTTTCGCCTCGATCGATCGCGTAGGTAGAAATTAATACCGATCGCTGGGCGGTGCGAAATAACTCTTGCACGACTACTCTAGTATCGCGTCCACTGGCTCCCAAGATCTCATCACCCGTCCAGACTAGATCGATCGCGTCCCGTTGGGTCTGTTGGGACTCGCGTTCGGCTAAGATCGATCGCAGTAAGTAGACCAGATTAGCGGTATTCATCCCCTGTTCCCAGAGCATATTTAACTCAGTAGCGATCGGCTGAACTTGGGCTGAGGCGATCGCACTAGATAGTGCAGTGGGTGAAATAGGGAAGGTTATCCGCCCAGATTCGATCGCTTTGAGCAGACTTTCGAGTGATGGACGGCTGAGTTGGAGAAATGGGGAACTCATAGAAAGTCGGGGAAGAAGGCTGCACCTTGATTTTCGACGGTGTTAACGACCAATGCTCGATCGAGAAATTCATTCCCTTTCTCGCAGGATGTTTCCGCAATCAGCAGACAACCGTGACAGGCAGCTCCATGCAGGAATCTCTCTTCATTAGCTTCTGCTGGCTTGTGTTGGGCGCAGACTGGATCGTTCGAGCAGAGTCTCCCAAATTCTAGGGCGTTGGCGAGAATCGATTCGATTCGTTTGCCTACTTGTACCAAGCCACCAAGGGTGCCCTCGGAGCCAGCAGAACCCGTGTAGAGCAAGATGCCGTAGCCATACTTATCGCTGGCATAAACTCGCTCTTTAATCGCACTGGCTGAATAGCCACATTCTAGGGATACAGTGGTGATGAGCAGGTGGGAGAGGGAGTGGAGCATGACGTAGGGTAGCCCTGGAAAGGGAAAATCTTCGGCTTTGCGTCCCGTTCTGGCTAACCAAGTTTGATGACCATTTAAGAGTTCTCTACCGCGTTGTTTGACAGCTTCAGTTTCTTTCCATGTGTCGATCGCGGTTGGATTGAAGGAAATAAATACCCCTTCGCCTTTATTTTCGATCGCCGGAAACCACCGTGGTTCGGCAGCAAGAGCGGCAGATTGGACGTTGAGATTTAGTTCGCCATCGATATCGGCATAGCTGGGTTCAAATCGTGTAAAGCCGACTTGAGCGACGACTTCACGCCGTCGATGGACTAAAACAATGCGATCGATTCGCTCTTTCAAAGTTGGTAATAATTCAGTCAGCGGTCGATTACAGGCATAGAAATCACTCTCTGGCGTATCGTTCCCAATTTCAGCAGCTTGAGAAAGTAGGGTTTCGATTTCTACTTCCTTAATCAGTTTTTCCGAAGTCGGTACTCCACTCCGCCGCCGTTGAATTTCGGCAAAGATCGATTCGTCGCTAAAGCCGCGTAGAGCTTCGGCAATGGCGGGTAATTGGCGAATAATTTTGAAGGTAGGGAGGTTATCGATCGTGCTTAAATATCCGTCATAAAATTCATTGACGGTATCTCGCAGATTTTGATTGGAATCTGGGAGCGAGATAACAGTAATGATTTGGGGGAAATAGGCATTACTAGCGGCTCTGACTAGCAGCCGATTTGGGTAGGGGAGATTGTTCTCAGGATTGATACAGTCTTCACGATTATTTGGCCCCAGCCACGGGCGTTTGCCTTGACAGGAACCCAGTGCAATAGCAGAGGGCAATCGGGCTTCAGAGAAGGGACGACGTTCGTTACAGGTTTGACAACGGACGAAGATATCGGCGAAATCACTGCTGGAACCACCTTCATCCAGGTATAAGGAATATCGATCTTGGCAACCATCTTTGTGTCTAGCAAAATTCGACCAATCGATGTCGCTGATGTGACCATTGGGACAAGCTTGGACAAATCGGACGGGAACGACAGGGATTTTCTTGCGGCTTTCGCTGAAATAGCTACCGGATGTTAACTGAGCGAAAGGCACTAATGGTCGTGTGCGGTAGACTTTTCTGGTTGGGGATGTCCAAGTTTCTTCGGTTTGAGCGACAAACCAAATCGGGAATTGAAAAGCCTTGACTCCGACATTGCCACTATTACTATCGCGGTTGCTAGTCGGTGGTTCGTAGAGTTTGACACTACCGAGTTCGGGATATCGATGGCGCAACTTCTCGCAAATTTTGGTACTCAGGCGTTCTTCAACTATTTCGCGTTTTTGTTGAGGATCGAATTTCCAGTAGTTTAAGCCACCAATCAGCACCGAGGCTTCTGGTAAATCGACCATCGAGCCAGGGCCAAAGGAAGACAGTAATTGGCTTTGACGAATTTCTCCATCTGGGGGACGTTTTTGTTTAGACTTCATGACTCATCTCCAAAATCTTGACCATCGGGACGTTGAATCCATAAATCTACAGACTGTTCGACATCGCGTAAACTGCGCTGTGCTTTAAACTTTTTGGCGCGAAGATTTTGCTTGAGCAGTTCGGGATCGAGCGGATCGTAAAGTAGTGGTGGCGCATCGCCTACTTCTTTCTGGTATTGCAATTTGCCTTGTTTCTCGGTGGCTAAATGCTCCCAATCATCTAATAGATCGGTCACAGCCGCTCGGATGTGCAATCGCAGTGCTTCAGGATCGTCCAGATCCTTGTCGTGCATTTCAGCCCTTCGAGAAATAGCCTCGGCGACAAATTCAAGATTTTGACGCTCTTGGCTGATTTGAATCGCTTGCTTGGGGGCT
>JAJAYU010000167.1 GCA_026786125.1 Chamaesiphon sp. | reverse complement strand
GAATTTCAGCTAGAGGACAAATATCCCCATCCATACTAAATACACTATCGGTAATAATTAGACAACGGCGATAATTGCCCCGATTTAGCTGGAGTTGATGGCGCAGATCTACCATGTCACAGTGCTGATATTCGATCGTCTTTGCCCCACTCAACAGCGCGCCATTTTTGAGACTAGAATGATTGAGTTGATCGCTGAGGATCAGGTCTTTTTTACCGACTAGAGCCGCGATTGTGCCCAAATTAGCTAAATAGCCGGAACTATAGACTAGAGCTGCTTCAGTGCCCTTTAACATGGCGATCTCTAGTTCCAAATCTTGATGGAGCTGCTTATGTCCGCTCATCAATCTAGAACCTGTTGCTCCTGTCCCAAACGCTTGAGTAGCTTGGATTGCGGCTTGAATTACTTGATCGTCACCAGCCAATCCCAAGTAATCATTACTACCGAAATTGATTAATACTTGTCCATCGATCGTCACCTCAGTACCAGGTAAGCTGGTAATTACCTGAGTCGATCGAGACCAATTTGCCCGTTCGATGGTTGCCAAGGATCGATCGATCCAGTCATAGGGATTGAATTGGGTCAATTTTGGAACTCTCAATCGATTAAAATGGGTGGACGTATTGATAAACACTAACTAAATATTAACTAAATTCTCTTATGGCGCAAATTCAGTTTTCGGTAGGCATCACTGAGCCAGTAGTTCCTGATGTCAAACTTACTCGATCAAAATCCGGCGAGCAGAGCACAGCTTCATTCTACTTCGATCATCCGGCAATTTTGGGTAATGAAGTCAATGAAGAAGTAACGGGGATGTATATGCTCGATGAAGAAGGCGAGATTATCACCCGCGAAGTCAAAGCAAAATTTGTCAATGGTAAACCCGCCGCACTAGAAGTCATGTACATCATGAATTCTAATGCTGAGTGGGAGAGATTCTTGCGATTTATGGAACGCTATTCTGCCGAGAATGGACTAGGATTGAAAAAGGCTGAGTAGTTCATTAGTTGATAATTGATAATTGATAATTGATAATTGATAATTGATAATTGTTGGCGTAGCCTCGACCTAGGAGAATAGCTAGGCTATTAGGGTGGGGTCTAAATCCCCCTCCTTTAGGCGGATTGTTATTAGGATGGGGGAGTGTCAAACCCCTTACTTTCGTTAGTTATGTCCCAACCTCATCCAGATCCGATTTCGATCTCGATTGATTGTGTGGTAATTACAGTCAGCGATACGCGCACACCTGACACAGATAGCAGTGGGGCATTGATTAAGCAACTACTGCTAGCTGCGGGACATAAAGTTTGCAGATATCAGATTGTCCCTGATGAGCCTGAACAGATTCGCGCCCAATTAGCCGCAGAGATCGTCAGCTCACCGCCAATCCAGGCGATCGTTTTCAATGGTGGTACGGGAATATCCCCGCGAGATCGTACCTACGAGGCGATCTCCAGTATTCTCACCAAAACATTACCTGGATTTGGTGAAATCTTTCGGCTACTCAGTTATCAAGAGATTGGTTCCCGCGCCATAAGTTCTCGCGCTATTGCCGGAACTTATCAACATTTACTAGTTTTCTCTCTACCTGGTTCTCGTGGTGCAGTACAGCTAGGGATGGAAAAACTGATCCTCCCCGAACTCGTCCATCTTGTTACTCAACATCGCAATTAATTATGTAACTCACAAAATTAATTCATGTAATTATACTATCAACCAATTAAATAGTTCACTCACAGTTAATGCCAATGCGAATATTTGCAAATATTCGCATTGGTAAAACTAAATCGATCTGATCGAAAATTTTGACTAAAAGAGATAAACTTCTCCAACTAAAAATGAAAACTCAAATTCCCACACAAGATCGACTTCGATGGATTAATCTCGATCCAGATCTGTCGAAGATCGATGATGGTAGCGACGTAATTCAGGGATTGACCCAAACCCCAAAAACCTTACCCTGTAAATACTTTTACGACGATCGCGGTTCCGAATTATTCGAGCAAATTACCGATCTCCCTGAATACTATCCCACCCGCACTGAACAATCGATCCTCGAAACCTACGTCTCCGAAATCATCGCCCTCACTGGAGCTTGCGAACTGATCGAACTTGGTAGTGGTAGCTCCCGCAAAACCCATACCTTGCTCACCGCCTATAGCCAACTCCCCGATCCGCTGCATTACTACCCGATCGATGTTAGTGCTGGAATTCTCCGTTCTACCGCCCTTGATTTACTAGCCACCTATCCCCAACTCAATGTCTGCGGTGTGGCTGGTACCTACGAACGCGCCCTTGCCGAGCTGCCACCTCGGATCATTGAAAATCGGCTGTTGATGTTCCTCGGCAGTACAATGGGCAACTTGGACGATCGATCCAGAGATAGTTTCCTCACTCAAGTCCAGCAAGCTCTCCAACCTGGGGAATTCTTTCTTTTGGGGGTAGATCTCCAAAAACCGATCGATATTCTCGAAGCGGCTTATAACGATGCTCAGGGAGTCACGGCTGCTTTCAATCTCAATGTGTTGCGTCATCTAAATGATCGATTTGAGGGGAATTTTAATCTCGAAAACTTCGCCCATTTAGCTTTCTTTAATTCCACTGCCAGTCAAATCGAAATGCATCTCAAGAGTTCGATCGATCAAACAATCAAATTGAAGGCTCTAGATTTAGAAATAAATTTCAAAGCAGGTGAAACTATTCACACTGAAATTTCCCGTAAGTTTAATCTGCCAGCACTAACAGATACACTGACACACCATGCCCTCCATCCGCTCAAAATCTGGACAGATTCTCAATCCTGGTTTGGTCTGATTCTCTGTCAGCGGCAATGTTTATT
>JAJAYU010000166.1 GCA_026786125.1 Chamaesiphon sp. | reverse complement strand
GTTAGTGGTGGATTTATCCCCATCCTGAATGTACTCGTCGCCATTAAAGTTGCCTTGGGTTCGTGGACAGTGATGTTGCTGTTTATCCGGTATCGGGGCTTGTTATAGGAACAGTCTACTCGCCGCCGAAGATCTGAGCAGACAAGTCTGTCTCACTGCGACTGGTAATCAAGTCTTAGTCACGAGTGTAATTATTTTGGAAAAGTTTGTACAGCTATAAATTGCCATCGATAAACTCAAATGATTGAAATAAGGACGATTTAATTTTGGAAGATTCAGAGTATTATAATTTATATAATTATGCTCTCGATTTCCTGTATCATCGACTTGCTCACGATCATGAGTAATTGTTAATTAATACCTGACGATCGAGTATTGTCGATCGTCAAGCTACTCATAAATTATGCGAATTTTTAGGATCTTAAAGTCTCTGATATCCGAAGATGAGAAATTTTTACATGGATTAGAGCTGATCGAAGGCTGGGTTTCCAAGCTACTCTCGATCGGGATGATTTTAGTAACTCTGATCGCCATTTTTCATCTAGGCTATTCTTTGACTGAAACATTACTCAAAACATTTTCTCAGCACAATAAGGCCAACTTTAACACAGAGTTATTTCAGTTATTTGGTCTATTCCTAAATGTCTTAATTGCACTGGAAATTTTAGAGAATATCACAGCTTACTTAAAGAAACACGTTATCCAAGTCGAGCTAGTCATAGTTACCTCCCTAATTGCCGTATCTAGAAAAATTATTATTTTAGACTTGGAAAAGAAAGATAGTAACGATTTAATCGCTCTGGCAGTTGCTGTTGTCTCTCTATCAATTAGTTATCTTGTCATTCGTCTGGCTAATAGTAAAAATAATTAATATATTATTGGTAAATAGTGATGAATTAATTAATTTGCTCGCGCATTTTATCCGCAATTGCTTGGGATTCCTGTTGGAGAAAATCAAAGAATGTACTCGCCACGATCGAAAGTTGTTTATCGGCTGGATAGACGATATACCACTGACGCTCGATTGGAAAATGCTGAACATCCAAAATTACCAATCCCGACATCGCAGCTTCCGCCGTAACCGTGTGCTGGGATAGTACCGAAATCCCAAATCCTACCCCAATTGCTTGTTTAATTGCTTCATTTCCACCCAATTCTAATCGGACTTTAACGGAGACATCATGCTCGGCAAATAACTGTTCTACCGCCGCGCGAGTACCAGAACCTCGCTCTCGCATAATAAATGCTTCGTCTTGTAATTTGGAGATAGGGATATTTTTTTCTCCGGCAAGGGGATGATTTTTAGGTGCAACAACAACGAGAGGATTTTCGAGGAATGGATGTAAGGCAACATCTAAGCGTTCGGGTATTTTACTGATAATATATAGATCGTCAAGATTATTACTTAGCCGCTCCAAAACCCCTTCGTGATTAGTAATTTCTAAAGCAATATCTACACCTGGATACAATTGACAAAATGGGGCAAGGGCGCGGGGCATAAAGTACTTTGTTGTAGTAATAGCCACTAGTTTGAGTTTCCCTTGCTTCAATCCCTGAAAATCAGCAATTTTCATCTCGAATCGAGATAATCGATCGAAGATATCTTGACAGGTAAGAAATAGTTCTTGTCCTGATGCAGTTAGGTATAATTTTTTACCAATTTGCTCAAATAAAGGTACGCCAATGTTTTGAGTAAGTTGTTTGATCTGCATCGACACAGTTGGTTGTGTCAAAGACAACTCTTCTGCGGCACGAGTAATACTAGTTAGTCTCGCGACTGTTTCAAATACTTTAAGCTGATGAAGAGTAGATTGACGCATGTAAATTAGTTGATAATTAATAATTGATAGTTGATAATTATTAACGGTGGATCGAGTTTATCCTAGCAATAGCCTCGAACTAAGAGAATACCAAAGTTGTATGATCTCTAATTAAACTCCGTAATAAAAAAATCTACTATCCCATTAACATTACTCGATCGATCACATGGATTATCCCATTGTCAGCTTCAATGTCTGCGGCAATTACAGTCGAGTTTTTGACTTCAAATCCATCACTACAATCGATCGGAATTGGCGAACCTTCTAGAGATTTTACCGTTCCTAATTTGGCTAAATCTGCTTGAGTGAATTTCCCCGATACCACATGAAATTTGAGAATTCGGGCTAATTGAGGTGGATTTTGGACTAATGTTTGAACTGTCCCTGGCGGTAGAGCAGCAAAGGCGGCATCGACTGGGGCAAATACTGTAAATGGTCCAGGTGACTTTAAAGCATCTACTAATCCTGCTGCTTGAACGGCAGCAACTAGGGTGGTGAAATTATCATTACTTACAGCAATATCTACGATGTCTGGCATATTATTTATCCTGATGTTTTTTACTCGAACGTAATTTTGTGAAGATCCCATAACCCAATAAACCTACTAAGCCAAAGATAACTAGCTTAGAAACGGGTGCTAAATACTGCTCGATCGATCCATAGTTATCGCCCAAGAGGAATCCAGCAGTAGTCAAGCCCAATGTCCAGATTAAGGTGCCAATCGATGAGTAAATAGTAAAAGTAGCAAAAGGCATTTTATTCATCCCCGCAGGCAGGGAAATCAAGGTGCGAATACCTGGTACCATCCGACCAAAAAAGACCGCATTTTTACCATGTTTATCGAACCAATTATTCACCCTATCGATATCCTTTGCCGAGACTCCAATCCATTTGCCATAGCGATCTGTCCAACTAGCTAATCGTTGATAATTAACTAATTTACCGAGATAGTACCAAGCATAAGTTCCCGCCATTGTCCCGACAGTACCAGCAAAAACAGCGAGTCCAAAGTTCATCTTGTTTTGAGCTACGGTAAATCCCGCTAATGGCATAATCAGCTCAGACGGAATCGGTGGAAATATGTTTTCGGCAAACATTAGTAAGCCGATACCCCAATATCCCAAGCCGCTCATTAGACTATTAATCCATTCCACCATATTGGAAATTTCTCCATCGAGATAGCATTTATAGTTTACTAGATCGGTGGACGGGTTTAAGTAAATTTGCTGGTATAAACGCTCCGTTACCGCCAACAACTATCAACTAATTAACGATAGTCTTGGCTCTGAATATCGCTTAATCGTGCCTCTGGACGTTTGAACCTGTCGATCTGAGATTCAAAGAATTGACGATTTGCCTGGAGATGTTTGGGATTTTCATCATCGAGGGGATACAATAATGCTGCGCGTAGAGCTTGAATCACGGCTGAAGTTACACAGTACATCGATCGCTGAAAACTCACACCTGATTGAATCAACATATCATCCTTACCCCGACAGTGTTGTTGATAATAATCGACCAAGTATTGCGGCAAGAAATGATACATATCATCTATTAATAAAGTCGGCGGAATACCAGCACTGCCAACTGGATTTACATCTGCATATAGAATTCCATAATGGAAATCTTGCTGTTCTGCGGGTACCTGCTCCGCTTGGGCGTTATATGATTTCGTGCCGCGAAATGGAGCCGTGCGATAAAACACTGCTTCGACATAAGGCAAAGCCGCTTCATATAACCAGGTAAATCCGGCAGATTTGGGGATAATTTCAAACATTTCTCCCTTAATATAAACATGATGATAAATTGGTCTTCCGGCGATGGCAAAAATCCCATTTACCAGGAAGTTCATCGCATCAGGGACAGATGCAATTTTACCTTCATCATATAGATCGCTCATTTCAAAGAAAACTGGAGCCATCACTTCCCAAAACAAGCCTAAGTTGGAATAGTAAGACATTACCCGCACCTGCTCGATAAACATCTCGGGGAATAGTTTGTACACACCTAACATCACCGGATTGCCCTTGAAATAAGCTTTGATGGCACGACCGGCGTTTTGCTTATACTCATCAGTATCCAAGTAAGGATCGAACTGCCCACCCATGCCACGGTGCCAGTACATGGCTTGCATACAAGCTTCGGCAAACTCCATGTTAATCCGATCGTGTAGCAAGTGATGCAAGATTTTGGGCATTTTCACACTGCGCCCTTTTTCCATAAATTCCAGCAATTCAGGATGTGCTGAAGCGACACCTTTTTGCTGGATCCGTAAATCGGCTGTATCCCCTGCGTAATGATTGGGTAAGTCTAGATAAGATTGGGGCAAAAAGTATTTAAAAGCTGGCAGCGGATTAAGGAAAACTCGTTCGGCGATGTATAACAAGTTGCGCCAGTAAAAGTCCATCGGGACAGCGTAGGCTTTATATAACCCGATAATTTGCATCAAGTTTTCGGGCGTATCGGGCAGCATCGCACCACCTGCTTCGAGACGATGGATCACATCAGCGAATTGATGAGTGGATGGTGGAAGTTTTGTAGTAGTTGTTGTCGTCATGATTTTAAATAGATTTAGGTAATACTAATAAATCTGTAAGGACGGATAGATTTCCGCCCCCAATCTAATCCTCAACTCGCGCAATTTCATTCCCAGAGGGAGGCATCATCGCCACAATATTATCGGTAGTAATCTGACTATGAGAAATCAAAATATTCGGTTGAATGCCCAGCAAAACAATTAGCACCGCCAATACAATTGCTGGAATGCGTTCATAACTACCAACCTTGGGTAAATAGGTATGATTTTTTTCCAATTTCCCAAACAAGACCCGATTGATAATGATGATGAAATAAACTGAAGTTAACCCCGTACTCGCTAGACAAATTAGCGTCGCGATGGGAAACACAGTATAGCTACCTTGGAATGATAGAAATTCACCGATAAAACCGACCATTCCAGGTATTCCCGCACTCGCCATCGTCGCTAAAATCAACATCACGCCGACGAATGGTAGACCCCTTTGGGGATTGAGTAAACCGTGGAGCTGTTTCAATTCTCGCGTACCTGTTTTGGCTTCGATAATTCCTACCAAATTAAATAACAGGGCGAGGATTAAACCGTGAGCTACCATTTGACAGACTGCGCCCAAAATACTCAAAGGGGTTCCGGCTGCGGTAGCAAGGAGAATGTAACTTAAATTGGCGACAGAACTATAGGCAATCGTTTTCTTGATATCGGTTTGGGCGATCGCAATCAAACTACCATATACTGCTGTAACGACGGCGATAATTGTCAGCCACGGAGCGACAATTACCCAGGCATCGGGGAATAAACCTAAGCCGAAGCGGATTAAGCCATAAGTACCTAATTTGGAGACGATACCACCGAGCAACATCGAGACGGGTGTGCTCGCTTCAATGTAGGCATCTGGTAGCCAGGTATGGAAGGGAACTAATGGCATCTTAATGCCGAAACCGAGCAGAATCACACACAGAACTAAGAGCTGAAGATTGGCAGGTAAATGGGTGGCTGCAAGGGATTCGTAATTGAAGTTACCAGTTTTGGTAAACCACGCCCAGCTCAAGAAACCAGCAAGTAAAATTATTCCCGATAGAGCCTGATAAATCAGAAATTTGGTGGCTGCATAGCCACGTTTTGCGCCACCCCAAATCGCAATCAATAAATAGAGGGGAATTAATTCTAATTCGTAGAAGAGGAAGAATAATAGTAAATTTTGAGCGAGAAAGGCTCCGGTAATTGCGGTGCTGACTAATAACAGTAGCGCGTAAAATAATCTCCCGCGCATTACTTCGGTATTAGTTGCAATCACTGCTAATAAAACTAGTAGTGCATTGAGAATTACTAACGGTAATGACAATCCGTCAACGCCCAATTGATAATCCAATCCTAATGGTTCGATCCAAGTAAACTTTTCGACAAATTGTAAACCTGGATCTTGATAATTAAACGTAGCTGCGATCGCGATCGATATCGCTAATGTTAGCCCTGATATAATTAAAGCAAGCGTGCGACTAAATTTAGGTAAAATTCCAATTAATATTGCTCCCATAGCGGGTAGCCAAATCATAGCACTCAACATAGTTTAAACCTTAAATTAAACAAGTAAACCGAGTAATAAACCGAGTAACACAATTCCCGAAAATCCCAATAAAATATAAAGTTGAGATTGACCAGAAGTGCTGTATTTCAGAGCCTGTCCGCTAAATAGAGTACCAACCCCAACAAAATTCACCAAGCCATCAACCACATATCGATCGAACCAATTAATTATCCGCGAACTAGTCGCTACCAATAACACGATTGTCAACTGATAAAACTGCTGCACATACAAATCATTAGCAAAGAAATCTTGGACGGCTGGCACTGGTAATTTAATCGGCTTCGGAATAGAGTTGACGGCATAAATCAAGCCGCTAGTAGTAACACCAGAAATACTCGACCAAATCAACAAAGTAGCAAACATGCCATTTACTTGTCCCCAACCTGGTATCATCCCTAAATTTTGCAGGATAATTGGTAAATGGCAGACAAAAACAGCGG
>JAJAYU010000165.1 GCA_026786125.1 Chamaesiphon sp. | reverse complement strand
GTGTGGTAGTTGCGGTTCAACATCGGTCAATATCAATACAGTCCAACCGCCGCAGCTATTGGCATCTTTGCCAACTTTGGCACCTATTCAGCGAGCTGCAACGGTAGAGATTCACAATGATTGGAATGGATATTCTGATCCTCAATCCTAGTCTCGATCAATCTGGTGTCGATCAGATTATTCACAGGCGGCGAGTGCAGAAGAAATAAAGTGTGGAGAATGGGGGACTGGGAGACTGGGGGAAGTTAGATTTGTGATTCCCATCCTAATCTTGAAAACCTGATTGAGATCGCAACAGTCTCACTTTTACTGATCCGATCACTAGATTCCCTTGGGGTCGCCCTAGGGATGTAATAATTAAGTTAACATTTATCTGCGGGGGATGTCAATTAATCCCCCAAAAAAGCATTAACGGCGGTGAGGAGTGGATCGATCGTCTGAGTCTGAATTTGATGGGGTGGTTGCCAGTCGATCCATTCATAGCCGAGATGTTCAGTTGATGTAGTAACAGTGGGTGAATCAACCCAGCCCAAGAAGATAATTAAAGTTTTTTCGATCATCTCGTTGTTATATCTGGCAGATTGGGGATAATAGGTCGATCGATATTCAAATCCTGGCTCGACTTGGACGGCATCGATCGCAATCCCTGTTTCTTCATTCATCTCTCTGAGGGCGCACTCTAGATCGGATTCCCCAAGCTCGATATGTCCTTTGGGTAGATCGTATCTGTCAGAATGTTTCATCAGCAAAAACGATTTCTGTGGATGGTTGCGATTGCCGCTAAATAGAATAAACCCGCAGGATTTGACTTGTTTCATCTGACTAAACGTAAAGATTGAGATGCCCTCGATCATACCAAACTAATGCTGTATCTACGATTGGAACTAGTATGTCAACTGTTACTTGGTCTAAATATTCGGATCGATAGCTTGGGGCTGTTTGACGAATCATGCCGATAAAAATGCCTGTGTTGGTCACAGCCACCTGATTTTCTGTCACAGTCCCTCGATCTTCGATCCCAAACAGCAGCTAATCTATACATATCGGTGAAGCTAAGTAGGTAGGTACAAATATTTGTCTGATAGCAATAGGCTTAAACCCTGACTGTGGGCAGTGCCCACCCTACATAATATTTTATATTTAATTGTGGCTGGCTACTTAGCTCATCTAGGTTTAATATTAGAGAATTTATTAGAGCAAAAATTATGACAATTACTAAGCTAGAAAATGATATCTATCCAATGACCGATCGAGAGCGGCAGAATCTCAAACTAACGATCGATTATAGCCAGATTAATTATCTCCCTGAAATGTGGTCTACTCTTGCTACCAAATGCGGGGCGGTAGTTGCCTTAAACTCACCCCATAGCAAACCACCAGTTAGCCTGACATATCAACAAGTAGCTACCCAAATTCAACTATTCGCGACTGGATTACAAAGTCTGGGGATCGGGCCACATGTTGGAGTGGCGTTATTTGCAGACAATAGCCCTAGATGGTTGATTGCCGATCAAGGCATTATGTTAGCGGGGGCATTTAATGCTGTCCGCAGTTCTCAAGCTGATGCCCAAGAATTACTCTCGATTTTGGCTAATAGTCAGGCCAAAATATTAGTAATTGAAGACATCAAGACGCTAGAAAAGTTAAGTGAAAAATTAGTCGATCTGTCGATTAGTTTAATTATCTTACTTTCTGATGAAAACTCCGATCTAGATCTCCCGATTAAACTGATCAACTTTACCCAAGCGATCGATCTTGGTCGAAGCGCAACTTTTCAGCCTGTTGCGCTCAAAAGAACAGATCTAGCGACGCTGATTTATACTTCGGGGACTTCTGGCAATCCCAAAGGTGTAATGCTTTCTCACGGTAATCTGCTCCATCAAGTAAATACCTGTGGCACGGTGATGCCAGGCTATCCAGGCTTAGAAGTGTTGAGTATCTTACCCTCCTGGCATAGCTACGAGCGATCGTGTGAATATTATCTGCTATCCCAAGGTTGCACCCAGATCTATACCAATATTCGCTATTTCAAGCAGGATCTCAAGGATTACCAGCCCAAATGTCTGGTCGTAGTTCCCCGCTTATTAGAATCCCTCTATGAGGGGATTCAGAAGCAATTTCGGGAACAGTCAGCCAGTCAACAAAAGCTAGTAAATACCTGCTTGGATTTGAGCAAGAAATATATCGAAGCGCGGCGCATCGTCCAGGGATTGAGCCTAGAATGTCTCACCCCTACTTTGGGTCAGAAATTACAAGCTCGTGCCCAGATGTCGATTTTAGCCCCCTTCCACGCGATCGCTGACAAGCTCGTCTACACCAAAATTCGCGCAGCCACTGGGGGCAAAGTTCAGAATCTGATTAGCGGTGGCGGTTCCCTCGCCAAGCATCTCGATCTATTTTTTGAGATTGTGGGGATTAATGTCCTCGTCGGTTATGGTTTGACCGAAACTTCGCCAATTACCCATGTTCGTCGTCCGTGGCAAAATATTCGCCTGACTTCAGGTAAGCCATTACCAGGTACGGAAGTCAAGATTGTGGATGTGGAAACCCGTCAGCCAGTCTCGATCGGTCAAAAGGGATTAGTCTTCATTCGTGGGCCACAAGTGATGCAGGGTTATTACCGCGATCCTGAAGCTACTGCCAAAGCGATCGATCCTGACGGCTGGTTTAATAGTGGTGACTTGGGAATGCTGACAGCTAATCAGGATCTAACGATT
>JAJAYU010000164.1 GCA_026786125.1 Chamaesiphon sp. | reverse complement strand
GATGTCGATCGTATAACTCGATCGCTTCTCGATAGATATTGGTAACGATCGGACGGCGATAACGACTGCTATCTTCACTCAGATAACTTTGGGCTTCACCTAAGAGATAATAAGCCGCTTCATCCTTATCATATTCATGCTCAGTCCACAACACTTCACAATAGGAAGCCATTCCTTCCTTGATCCAAGCATGTGACCAATGCTTGATCACAACCAGATCACCAAACCATTGATGTGCCAATTCATGGGCGACTAAACTTTCGGTATTAAAATTATCGATCGCTGCTCGTTCATCAAGCAAACACCGATCCATTAATAGGGTTGTTGAGGTATTTTCCATCCCACCAAAGATGAAATCAGCAACACAAACTTGAGCATATTTAGGGAAAGGATAAGGATAGCCAAACTTTTCGCTAAAGAACTCAATCATCTGTGGCGTTTTACCCATACTCAGCTTCGCTGACTCCTCAAAACCTTTTTCCACATAATAGGTGACAGGCTTACCATTCCAACTATCAGCAATTTCAACAAACCGCCCTACCGCCAAAGTCATCAAATAAGTAGGATGAATTTCCTTTTGGAGCCATTGATAAACCCGATCTTCGCCGAAGATAGTTTGCTCGACTAATTCACCATTAGAAATAGCCATAAAATCTTTGGGCACTTGCACCCGAATTGCCGAAGTTGCTAGCTGTCCAGGATAGTCAAAACAGGGAAACCAAAATCGCGAATCTTCATCTTCACCCTGTGTCCACACCTGAGTTGGTTTATCAGGATAATGTTCGTCAGGCTGAATAAAATACAACCCCCGCTGGGGATTTTCGACACCATAATGGATGACTAGATCAAGGATTTTGCCAGCAATCACCGCAACTTTCACGGGAATATGCAACAGTTCCCCATCATAATTAAACTGATGCTCGGTACCATCGATTTCGACTCGATCAATCTTCAGATCTACCGCATCTAAAGTCAGTGATTCGATCCCATTTCGGACCGGATTGAGCCGAATCGCACAAGTCCCAGAAAAGCTGCGATTGGGAATATCCAGAACCAAATCTAGACTAACATGCTCGACCTGTCCGGGTCGATCGGGATTGTAATGAGGGCGCGAGCCAGGGAGTTGAAATGATTTGTGTCCGTTGCTCTCATCAAGATGGCTGTAGGGCATAATTAAAAGCTATATATGATCTTGTATATCTAACGCTATCTTAGATTATGACCTTGAAAGACTTAGAATCCCAGTTACTAGCCTTAACTCCTATCGAAAAAGAGCGCGCGATCCAATTATTGACCCACAGTTTGGTCAGGATTCAGCCAGAAATTGCCCAACCGCCAGAAATCACTAACGGTGAAGCTCGGATCGCCAATACCCAGATTGCCATCTGGGAGCTAGTCAACGCCCAAGATCTCGGCTGTAACGATCGCGATTTACTCCAAATGTATCCCCAGCTCACCGAAAATGATCTGGCTATTGCTTGGGATTATGCGGATGCTCATCCTGAAGAGATTAGACTTGCTCTACAAGCGATCGATGAATAATCGGTTGTTAATATAGGTGAATTTCCAAACTCTCAGTGTTCAATCATAACTGATCTCAAATTAACAGATGGGCAAAAGAGAAAAACTAATCGATCGACTGACAAATAGCCCCCAGAATGCAACTTTTGCCGATATTCGTAATTTACTAGAATATGAAGGGTTTCATCTCGATCGAGTTACCAGTAGTCATCATGTTTTGATCTATGCGGAAACCATCTTTGTGATTCCTAGCGATCAAAATAAGGTAAAGAAAATTTATGTTGAAAAGATTTTGGAACTAATCGAAGCAGCAGACACAGAATTAGAGGAAGAAGACTAATGCAGTATCCAATCGTGATTTATCCATGTGAAGAAGGTGGCTATCTCGCTGAAATTCCAGCATTGAAAGGCTGCTTGGCACAAGGAGAAACCTTAGCAGAAGTTCTGAATGAATTAAAAATTGTTACTGATATCTGGTTGGAAACAGCAGAAAAATATGATCAAAAGTTGCCCGACCTCGCCGAATCGATCAAGAAGGTGAAAATATTGAGTCCAAATTAACTAAAATAGATATGTAGAGCCAAAGGTCGATATGTCTGAAACTAGTACTTCATCAACGGCTTCAGACATTAACACAGTTGATCGGATTCTTGATCGAGCCTCAAATGGTCACGATATCTCAACCGCAGAGGCACTAACTCTTCTAACTCAAACTGCCCCCGAAATTATCGAACAAATTCGGGTAACTGCCGATAGGTTGCGCCAAATCCAAGTCGGCGATACCGTTACTTATGTAATCAATCGCAATATCAATTTTACCAATATCTGCGAACAGCATTGTAGTTTTTGTGCATTCAGGCGGGATGAAGGTACTGAGGGTGCATTTTGGTTAAACACCGAACAAATACTAGCCAAAGCCGCTGATGCAGTCGCGCTATCAGCGACGGAAATCTGTATGCAGGGCGGATTGCATCCAGCCGCAAAAATTAATGGTCAATCTCTAGCTTATTATCTAGAACTAGTCACTGCGATTAAAACTACCTTTCCCCAGCTCCATCTCCACGCCTTTTCACCCCAGGAAGTTGAGTTTATCGCTCGTCAAGATGGATTGAGCTATGGAGATGTGATCATCGCGCTCCAACAGGCTGGAGTCGGCTCGATGCCAGGGACAGCAGCAGAAGTATTAGATGATCGGATTCGGCGAGTAATTTGTCCCGAAAAAATCGATAGCGCGACGTGGATTGAAATCGTCACGACTGCCCATCGATTGGGGATGGCGACGACTAGTACGCTGTTAGCTGGACATATCGAGACACCCAATCAACAAGTCGATCATTTAGAGCAGTTAAAACTGATTCAACAGCAAGCAATCTCCTTGAAATATCCCGCTCGTATTACTGAATTTATTATCCTGCCCTTTGTTGGGCAATCCGCGCCTGCACCCCTTCGCAGTCGGGTTGGCCGCGATCAACCGATTTTAGCCGATAATCTATTATTAACTGCGGTTGCGCGAATTTTTCTGGGTAACTATATCCCCAATCATCAACCTAGTTGGGTCAAATTGGGTTTGGAAGGTGCAAAAACTGCTTTGAGCTGGGGTTGTAATGATCTAGGTGGCACGTTGATGGAGGAGCATATTACCACGATGGCAGGTGCTGAAGGTGGGACAAATCAGACTGTAATCGATTTACAGGGTGCAATTAGATCGATCGATCGCAACTATCATCAACGCAGTACTTTGTATGAATTGATCTAAATCACTTTAACCAATATTCAGTCCCCGCACCATCCGGACTTTGCATCACTAGCAGCGGTTTTAACCGCTGACTAACGGAACAATTGAGTTACTTCATTGATTTCTGACCCAAAAACATTGGAATAAACTGGGTTACGAAGGCCTCTGGATCCCGATCCCAAGCCTTCTGTGCTGCTGTAATCCGAATCTTTTGAAGCTCTGGATCCAGAATCGTCTCAGGTAAACGTGCCATTAAATATTGCGGACGTTCCCACAGTGGCAACGTGTTCACAACATCTATCAAATTATTGACACGGCGCATTTCTGCCCCAAACATGATGTCCATTCCAGACTCATAAGCAGCTTGCTCGATCGCGATGTACTTGCGTTTAGTTGCTTCTACTTTTTGACGATGGGCGGGACTTTTCGCAGCTATTTTAGCCAAATGCTTGCTGCCCCAACGAACATGAGCGGTTTCTTCAGGGAAGATCTTTTCGATCGTTTCGCGAATTTTAATATTTTCTTCGGTTTGCGGAGCCGCTTTCAGTGCGTAAATATGAGCTGCAAAAAATTCACAACCGCGTTTTTCAGTAACATTAATCGCGGCGAGTGCAGCAATCAATGTATCTTCAGGATTAGTATAAGTTTCGCTATCGATCAACCGTTCAAACTCATCGATATAGGATACGCCTGGTGGGGTATCGAGAGGACCACCAATATCTACGAGTAAATCCGTTAGCCACATGGCATGGCGAGATTCATCGTTGACGTGATGGGACAAGTCGCGGATCATTTCTGGGGGATTGCCATTGAGCTTCTCAATTAGCTCAGTCAAATCCTTGCAACTGCGTTGCTCGTTGTAGCGATAGCGATTGAGCGTGACGAGGTGAATTTCGCGCTGACTGACAACTTGCTTGAGAATGTCTCTGGCACTAAGATTGTTGCGAAGCTTGCGGGGATAGGCAACTGTCATAATATTTTCCTGTGTTTTTTTAAGAATTGTAACGCACTCTCTAGGTTGAGGGTAAGGAAGCTAAAAGAGGGGAAACCCCCTATGATCGATCGACCAAATCGCCGATAATGCTCTGATGTCGATCGATGGGTGATTAAAAGCTAATGATGAAGATAGGTAATTTGCGTCGGTTTGTGGTGGGTGGATTAATCGGATTGGTATTGACGGGAGTGGTAAGTTGCCTCAAATCGCCGACTAGTGGCACGCCACAGTTAGAATTTTGGACGATGCAACTTCAGCCCAAATTTAATGATTATTTCAAAGATGCCATCGCCAAATTTGAAGTTGCCAATCCTGGGATTAAAGTCCATTGGGTGGATGTTCCGTGGGGAGCCATGCAGGGCAAAATTCAAGCCGCAATGGGTGCCAAAACTGCCCCCGATGTCGTCAATCTCAATCCTGACTTTGCCATTCAACTCGCCGCCAAAAATGCCTGGTTAGAATTAGATCCAGTCTTAACCAAAGGCGAGAGCAAAGAATATCTCCCCAGCATTTGGCAAGCTGGCACCCTCGACGGCAAAGCCTTTAGTTTCCCCTGGTATCTGACTACCAACGTAACCATCTACAACAAAGAACTGCTGACAAAAGCAGGTGTCGCCAAACCACCAACTACCTATCAAGAATTAGCCCAAGCTGCCAAACAAATCAAGGAGAAGACAGGTAAATACGCTTTATTTACCACTTTTGTACCTGAAGATAGCAACGATGTACTTGAATCTCTGGTGCAAATGGGTGTCCAACTAGTCGATAAACAAGGGAAAGCTGCCTTCAATACTCCAGCAGGTAGAGCCGCTTTTCAATATTGGGTGGACCTCTACCAGCAAGGCTTACTCCCTAAGGAAGCTCTAACTCAGGGACATCAACAAGGAATCCAACTTTACCAAGCAGGCGAAACCGCGATGCTCTCGGCAGGGGCACCATTTATTGAGACGATCTCGAAGAACGCCCCCCAAATCGCTAAAGTCTCCGCCGTCGCTCCCCAAATCTCTGGACAAACAGGCAAAAAAGGCGTAGCAGTGATGAATCTGGTGATTCCGCGCAGCACTAAAATGTCTGAAGCCGCTGTGAAATTCGCGCTATTTGTGACCAATGCCACCAATCAAGTTGCCTTCGCTCAAGCATCCGATACATTGCCGTCTAATGTCAAAGCGGTAGCAGATTATAGAACGAAGCTCGATAGTAGTAATGACAAATCAGCTCTTGCTCAAGGCAAGTTGATCAGCGCGGATCAGTTATCCCAATCAGAGATCTTGATTCCCCCATTGAAGAATCTGAATGTG
This sequence comes from Chamaesiphon sp., assembly GCA_026786125.1. Lineage (GTDB taxonomy): Bacteria > Cyanobacteriota > Cyanobacteriia > Cyanobacteriales > Chamaesiphonaceae > Chamaesiphon. The sequence continues at coordinate 9,349 of JAJAYU010000164.1, read as the reverse complement.
TTGAAGAAGGCGATCTATGAGAATCTTCAAGCAGCAATGTTGGGTGAAAAAACAGTAGATCAAGCCGTTACCACTGCTGCTAGTACTTGGGATGCAGGCAAATAAGAATCTTTAGGGGCTGGTTTATGCTAAAAATCCATGCTTGTAAAAATAACAACCGTACAAACCCGCCCAACAGCACCAATAACGATCAATCGTTTCTCGTTGGGTGTGTTGGGTTGTCTCCTGAAGGAGAGGCTCCGCCAACATTCTTCTGCTTGGTGCGCTTCCATGGTCGGGGAACCCGACCGGAGCGCATCCGCAACCCAACCTACAGATCTATAAATCTATAAATTATCAATTATCAACTATCAATTAACTGCCATATCCATTAATGTCTGCTGAGTACTTTGATTTTCAGAGCCAGATTGAGGACGACGCTGAATATAACTGCCATCAGCTTGCATATCCCAAGCTTGACGATTATCAGCTAACATAATCCCCAATATTTCTTGCAGATCATTCGATATTTCTGGATCTTCAATTGGTGTAATTACTTCTACTCGCCTGTCTAGATTTCGGGTCATCCAATCAGCACTACCGATAAAGATCTTGGTATCACCACTATTGTGAAAATAGTAGATCCGCGAATGCTCTAGAAACCGCCCGATAATGCTAACCACACGGATATTGTCACTCACGTCTGGAACCCCAGGACGGAGACAACACATGCCGCGAATGATTAGATCGATCGAGACCCCAGCTTGAGATGCGCGATAGAGATTAGCGATTGTAGTTGGATCGACGAGGGAATTCATCTTGGCGACAATTCGACCAGATTTACCTGCCTTACAATGGTCAATTTCTTGCTGGATCAATTCCTCAAATGATTCACGAGAATTGACTGGGGAGACAATTAACTTCCGATAGGAACGTTGGAGCGAATAACCAGTCAGGTAGTTAAATAAATCGGTCAGATCTGCACCTAGTTCGGGACGGCAACTAAATAAACCGACATCGGTGTATAACTTAGAAGTTTTAGCGTTGTAATTACCTGTACCAATATGAACATACCGCCGGATTTTATCATCTTCCCTGCGGACGACTAATACGACTTTAGTATGTGTTTTTAGTCCTACTAGTCCATAAACTACGTGAACACCAGATTGCTCTAATATGCGAGCTAAGTTGATATTATTTTGTTCGTCGAATCGAGCTTTTAGTTCAATTAATACTGAAACTTGCTTACCATTTTCAGCAGCTTTCATCAAGGATTTCAGGATATGAGAATCTCCTGTTGTCCGATAAAGGGTCATTTTAATGGCTAGCACCTTGGGATCGGTGGCGGCACAGCTAATAAATCGCTCTACTGTATCTGCAAATGATTGGTATGGATGATGAACTAGGATGTCTTGTTTGGCAATTAGACTAAAGAAATTCCCACCATCTTCAGTGACTTTTAATTTTCTTAAAGATGCTGGGATAATTGCATTCCACGGTGGATCTTTTAATTCAGGTACAGGTAATGATAAAAAAGAGATCACATCTCCTAATCCCAACATGCCATTAACTTCATACAGATCTGCTGCTGCAACTTCTAGTTCCTCTTGCAACATCTGACGAATCTGGGTTGGCATGGCTGAGTCTACTTCCACTCGCACTGGAGAGCCACCTTTACGCCGCTTCCGCAGTCCGTCTTCGATCGCTAGGAGTAAATCGTCAGCTTCATCTTCCTCGAGGCTGATATCGGCATTGCGGGTGACTCTGAAGGTGTAACAATCTTGGATATTCATCCCTGGAAATAGGGACTCTAAGTTGTGTGCGATCAATTGTTCGAGAGGAATGCCAGTCCAAATTTGGGAACGTTGTGGATCGGATTGGCGCAGATTCGCTGAATCAATTACCTGTAAATCTGTTGGTAAAACGATAAAGCGTGGCAAAACTTTTGGCACCTTAACTCTGGCAAATAATTCTTCGCCTGTATCAGGATGTTTGATCACTACGGCGAGATTTAAGCTGAGATTAGAAATATAAGGAAATGGATGTCCAGGATCGACAGCTAAAGGAGTAAGAACGGGAAATATTTGTTCTTCAAAATAGGTCTGTAAATAGTTGCATTGTTCCTGATTTAAATCGTAGTAATCTAGCAGGTAAATTCCTTGAGCAATTGTTGCGGGACGGAGGATTGTTTCAAAATGGTGATGCTGTTTGGTAACTAGCTGTTGAACTCGATCTCTAGCTACTGTTAATTGCTCTGCTGGTGTGCGCCCGTCTGGAGATCGGGTGCTGACTTTTGCCTCGATTCGCTCTTTAATAGCGGCGATCCGCACCATAAAAAATTCATCGAGATTTGAGCTGAAAATTCCCATGAATTTCAATCGTTCGAGTAATGGTGTACGCTGATCCATCGCTTCATGGAGCACGCGAGCGTTAAATTCTAGCCATGTTAGTTCCCGACTCAGATAATACTGGGTATCTGTGAGATCGATGTCTGAGGAATGAGTTGCAGGTGATTTTGAGACAGTCATATTCCTCAGCTTTAGTTCAAAATTAGTACGAATTTCCTAAAAAGTCTTGACACCGATCACCAGATAAGATACAACAGTACTAGTTAATCAGCGAAAGCGATATACTTGACTCTACAGATCAAATATATCGGTATTTCAGTTCATTTGACAGGTTATTTGGGCACAATTAGTCAGTAGTTGAGAGAATCTCAAACTTTACCTGCGACTGAGTAGGCTGGTTTTGATGGATTTTTAATTATTAAGGCAGATCAATTATGGCAATACTACAAGATAGTAAGAGATATCTATACACAAACCAAACGCAATCAAGAGCAGGAAATCCAATCACTCGATCGAGATAAATAAAAACAGTGGAAAGAACGCGAGAAGTTCTTGAAAGATAATCAAAAATTTGCTGATAAAAATGCTGCTAAAGTGATTGCTTTTCCGGCAGAACTAGAAGAGGCAGTCAAAAAAGCTAGAGAAGAAGCGATTAAAGAAACTAACCGCAATGGAAAGTCAAAGCTGACTTTGTGGAGAAAGAATAGGAAGGTGGTAAGCAAGGGTATGAAATGAAAATTCAATCATTGGAATGGGGGATTGATCGACAAAACGAACAAATCACTGCAATTACCGAGCAGTTACAAACAGTGATGAATCAAGCTCAATCATTGGCGATGAAAGAGATCACGTTAGAGCAAGCTAAATCACAGGCTAAAACAAAGTAGCTGGGCATTATATTAATTAGATCAAAATTGTCTAGAACCTAGATGGTGGGCGTTTCTCACCATCTGTTCATTGCTTGAGCTAAAATTAAGTAAATTGGAAAATTATTCTGGTAGAGACTTGATGCTAAATATATCACTACCCAACCAAATCATCGACTTTATCGAGCGACAAGCGATCTCCGACGGTTTTAATACGCCCAGCGAGTATGTCTTTCATATTATTCTTCGAGAACAAGAGCGACTAGCACAGCAGCAGCGGGTAGAATCACTGCTGATTGAAGGATTGGATAGTGGGAAATCTATAGAAGTAACAGATGATTGGTGGAGTTCTAAACGTGCAAATCTTGATGCACTTCATTGATCGGAATCATGACTAAAAAGATTGTGATTACGCCAAAGGCAAGCCAAGATTTAGACGATTGTTTTGCTTGTATTTCCCAGGACAATCCTGCAACGGCACTCCAGTTTTTTGATTCAACTCGACTCACAATCGCTCAAATTGCTAGAATGCCTGGAATTGGTAGCATTTTTACTACTAATAATAATAGATTGCAAGAGTTACGAAAATGGTCGGTTAAAGATTTTCGGAAATACCTGATTTTTTATATTGATCGTGAAGATGTAGTTGAAATTGTGCGAATTATTTATGCAACGAGAGACATTAGCAGTATTTTCGATTCATGACCAATCATTCTCTATCTGAATTGGATAGTTATTATCTTTAAGTTTACATACTCCACTCACCCGATATAATATACGGATATCATCAACCATTGAGCATTTACTACTGTGGCAGCACCAGGAAGTTACAAAGATACCGTAAACTTACCCCAGACTAAGTTTGACATGCGCGCAAATGCTGTCAAACGGGAACCCGAACTCCAAAAATTCTGGGCAGACGAGCAGATTTTTGAGCGGCTGTCACAGTCAAATCCTGGTGAGATTTTCGTGCTCCATGATGGCCCACCCTACGCCAATGGTACCCTGCACATGGGTCATGCCTTGAATAAGACGCTCAAGGATATCATCAATCGCTATCAACTACTCAAGGGTCGAAAGGTGCGGTATGTACCTGGTTGGGATTGTCATGGATTGCCGATCGAGCTTAAAGTAATTCAGGATATGAAGCCAGAAGAGCGGAAAAATCTCTCGCCTCTGGAGCTACGCCAGAAAGCTGCCGAGTTTGCCAAAAAGACAGTAGAGGCTCAGAAGTTGGGCTTTCAACGGATGGGGGTCTGGGCAGAATGGGACAAGCCCTATCTAACGCTGCAACCAGAGTATGAAGCTGCCCAAATCGGTGTCTTTGGTCAAATGGTCTTGAAAGGGTATATCTATCGTGGCTTGAAACCCGTCCATTGGAGTCCTAGCTCCAAGACTGCCCTCGCAGAGGCAGAGCTAGAATATCCCGAAGGACACGTCTCGCGAAGTATTTTTGCTTCATTCAAAGTCACCCACGTTACCGATGCTGCTAAGGCGATTTTAGAGCCATTTCACGATGATTTATCCGTAGCCATCTGGACAACAACACCCTGGACGATTCCGGCGAATTTGGCTGTGGCGGTCAATCCTGAATTGAGTTATGCGATCGTTGAAGTATCTGGGCGCGAAGATAATCAGTATCATGGCTGCAAATATGCGATCGTTGCCGCTGATATGGTCGAAGGTTTGGCTACTAAATTAAACCTGAATCTGACTACAAAATCGGTAATTAAGGGTGCAGAACTCGAACACTGTAAGTATAAGCATCCCCTGTACGATCGGGAAGGTCTAGTAATTATTGGTGGTGACTACATCACGACTGAATCGGGGACTGGATTGGTACATACTGCTCCAGGACATGGCCAAGAAGATTATATCGTCGGGCAGAAATATGGACTGGCAATTCTAGCACCTGTAGATGCTGATGGCAATTTTACCGAGGAAGCAGGTGAATTGTTTGCAGGTACCAACGTGCTTGGTGATGGCAATCAATTAGTAATTAAAGCTTTACTTGATGCCAAGTCATTAATCAAAGAAGAAGCCTATCCACACAAGTATCCTTACGATTGGCGGACTAAAAAACCAACAATCTTCCGTGCCACTGAACAGTGGTTTGCATCGGTCAAAGGATTTAAAGAGGCAGCACTCAAAGCTATATCGGAAGTTGAATGGATTCCCGCCCAAGGTGAGAATCGAATTAGACCAATGGTTGCCGAACGATCGGATTGGTGTATTTCCCGTCAGCGCAATTGGGGTGTGCCAATTCCGGTTTTTTATGACAATGAAACTAATGAACCATTGCTAACCGAAGAAACAATTAACCATGTTCAAGGCATCTTCCGCGAACATGGTTCGGATGCTTGGTACTCGATGTCTGTCGCGGAGTTATTACCCGAATCCTATCGCAATAATGGTCGCAGCTATCGCCTGGGTACAGACACAATGGATGTCTGGTTTGATTCTGGTTCATCTTGGGCAGCGGTTGCCAGTCAACGGGATAATTTAGTCTATCCCGTTGATATGTATCTAGAAGGTTCCGATCAACATCGAGGTTGGTTCCAATCTAGTTTGTTAACTAGCGTAGCAAACAATGGAATTGCACCATTTAAAACTGTCCTAACTCATGGATTTGTGCTTGATGACAAGGGGCGCAAAATGAGCAAATCATTGGGGAATATTATCGACCCAATGGTGGTGATGGATGGTGGTAAAAATCAACAAAAAGATCCCGCTTATGGCGCAGATGTGGTCAGGCTCTGGGTGTCATCGGTAGATTATTCTACTGATGTATTAATCGGCTCAACTGTGCTCAAACAATTATCCGATGCTTCCCGCAAAATTCGGAATACAGCCAGATTCTTGCTAGGAAATATTCACGATTTTGATCCAGCCAAAGATGCGGTGCCTTATGCCCAATTGCCTGAACTCGATCGATACATGCTCCACCGCCTGAGTGAAGTACTGACGGAAATTACCGAGTCATTCGATCGATACCAGTTCTTTAAGTTCTTCCAAATCATCCAGAACTTTTGCATCGTCGATCTGTCTAACTTCTACCTAGATATCGCCAAGGATCGTCTGTACATCAGTGCTCCAACATCCTTCCGCCGCCGCAGTTGTCAGACAGTCCTAGCAATCGTCCTCGAAAATCTCACTCGCGCCATCGCCCCCGTCCTCTGCCACATGGCTGAAGACATCTGGCAGTATTTACCCTACCAAACCCCTTACAAATCTGTATTTGAAGCTGGCTGGGTCAAACTCGATCCCCAATGGTCACAGCCCAATTTAGCAGTCACTTGGGACAAAATTCGCGACCTGCGGACAGATGTAAATAAGGTGATGGAACAGGCACGGACTGACAAATCGATCGGTTCTTCCCTAGAATCTAAGGTGTTGTTGCAGATTGAAGATCCCATTCTCCGCGCTAAATTGGTGGAATTGGAATCTGGCTCCAGTTCCTCAAACCACCAGATTCAAACAGGTATTTCAAACCAGAGTGGTAGTACACCAACGATAGATCGATTAGTTAGTAGTGCTCCATTCGTGTCAGCACAGCAACTATTCCAGAGTGGTGGCAATGTGATTGGGGATACTGTCAATATCGTGATTGAGACTTACCAACGCGGGTGGCGACTGATCGGCAATATTCTGTTACTAGTAGCTGGGGGCATTAGCTTATACATTGCGATCGGTTTAATCGATGTTGTCAATCGGATTCCGTTTGTTGAGACTACGCTCAAAGGAATAGGGCTAGTAATGAGTATTTTGTTTGTCTCGCGCAATCTTTTGAAAACAGAGCAACGTCAGCAAACAATTGATCGGGCGCGTGCCTATTTCAATCAAGCATTGGGGGCGCAAGCACCGATCGCTAGAACCGTTAAACTTCAGGAGCCAACCGGAGATCTGAGTGGGATGATTCCCGTAAATGTCCCAATTCAAGCAACCTTACCCCAACGCCAATCAAATGGCATCGACGAATTGCGTTATCTCCTGCTAGCATCTCAAGTCGAACTAATCGATGATGCCAGCAAGTTGCAAGGATTGGCACACCAAACAACTACTGCAAGTGGCAAAGTTGGCGTGACAACTGCCGATGGGGTGAAATGTGACAGGTGTTGGAACTACTCAGATACCATTGGGGCAAATACCGAGCATCCAACCGTCTGCGATCGATGTGTAGATGCATTAGCAGGTAAATTCTAGGTTCGTCAGCGGTTAAAACCGCTACTAGTGAAGTCTCCCAAAAAACAGAACTTCCTTTGATATACTAAACACACACGCTTAGACTCATCCCCAGCCCCTAGACATGCAGCCTACCGACCCGACTAAATTTACCGAACCAGCCTGGGATGCAATTATTAAGTCACAGGATGTAGCCAGACGATCTTCCAATCAGCAGTTGGAAGTCGAACATGTGGCAATTGCGATGTTGGAGCAGCAAGATCTAGCTTCAAAAATTTTGGCGCGGGTGGGGGTGGATGTTGAAATATTGATGCGGCAATTACAGGAATTTACTAGCCGTCAGCCGCGACTGGATAAAGTTGTAGACTTGTATCTGGGTAGAGGTTTGGACTTATTACTCGATCGAGCCGAAGCAGCTAGAGAGAGCTGGCAAGATCCGATCATTGCCGTCGAGCATTTAGTATTAGCCTTAAGTGAAGACGATCGGGTGGGGCGAAGATTATTAAAACCATTTAATCTCGATCGATCTCAGTTGGAAGCCGCGATCAAGCAAATACGGACGACAACTCCCAAAGCTACCACTACTCAAACGCCAGAAGTGAGTGGTGAAGCACTGCCTAAATATGGACGCGATCTGACTGAAGCCGCCAGAGCGGGCAAAATGGATCCAGTGATTGGGCGGGATGAAGAGATCCGCCGCGTTGTCCAGGTGCTATCTCGCCGCCAGAAAAATAATCCGATTCTGATCGGCGAACCAGGCGTAGGTAAAACCGCGATTGCTGAAGGATTGGCGCAACGGATCGTCAATGGCGATGTGCCAGAATCCCTCAAAGGGCGCACTTTAATTTCCCTCGATATGGGTAGTTTGATCGCTGGAGCCAAACTCAGAGGCGAATTTGAAGAACGGCTCCGGATGGTGCTTAAGGAAGTCACCGACTCAGCCGGACAAATAGTCCTATTTATCGACGAACTCCATACTGTCGTTGGCGCAGGCGGAAATCAGGGGGCGATGGATGCCAGCAACCTGCTCAAGCCGATGTTAGCGCGGGGTGAATTGCGTTGTATCGGTGCCACGACGATCGATGAGTATCGCAAGTATATCGAGAAAGATCCCGCCCTAGAGCGCAGATTTCAGCCCGTTCAGGTCAATGAACCAACAGTAGAAGATACGATTTCGATCCTGCGGGGATTGAAAGAACGCTATGAAGTGCATCATGGTGTCAAAATTAGCGATGCAGCCCTAGTTTCCGCTGCAACTCTATCCAGCCGCTATATTGCCGATCGATTCCTCCCAGACAAAGCGATTGATCTTGTCGATGAAGCCGCCGCTAAACTGAAGATGGAGATCACCTCCAAACCTGCCGAACTCGAATCGATCGACAGACGGGTAATGCAACTTGAGATGGAAAATCTCTCCCTCCAAGATGAAACCCTTACTAGTGACACCCATCGCCCCACCCAAGAACGCTTGGAAAAAATCGATGCCGAAATTACTATTCTCAAAGTCAAGCAAGATGAACTAACCAACCAATGGCAAGGTGAGAAGCAATTGCTCGATGGGATTAAAAGTCTGCGCGAACAAGAAGAGCAACTCAAAGTCCAAAGTGAACAAGCCGAACGTGCCGGGGAAATCGCCACCGTCGGACGACTCCAATATGGCGAAATCCCTAAACTCCAAAAGGAACGTAGCGTCAAAGAAACCGAACTCGCCGCCGTCCAAGTTCAAGGCTCCACCCTCCTGCGCGAACAAGTCTCGGAAAACGACATCGCCGAAATCGTCGCCAAATGGACAGGCATCCCCGTCAACCGCTTGCTTGCCTCAGAACGCCAGAAACTGCTCCAACTTGAATCCCATCTTCACAATCTGGTGATCGGTCAGCACGAAGCTGTCAGCGCAGTCTCAGCCGCAATTCGTCGTGCCCGTGCAGGGATGCAAGACCCCAACCGTCCGATCGGATCGTTCCTATTTATGGG
>JAJAYU010000163.1 GCA_026786125.1 Chamaesiphon sp. | reverse complement strand
GTTTGGAGAGATGGCGATATAGTTCTGGAAACCGGACATCGTAGCAAACAGATAAACCAACCCCACCTAAATCGGGAGAGTGATATACTTCAGGTAGTTTCAATCCAGCCATGACTGTTTTCGATTCCCGATAGGTATTACCATCGGGGAGATCGACATCAAATAAATGCGCTTTCTCGTATCTACAGAGTTCTTCCCCATTGGGGCCGACTAGGAGTGCGGTATTATAGACTTTACCTTCAGTCCCGACTGGCACCGGAAACCCACCACCAACAAGGGTTACTTGGAATTTTTGGGCAGTTGTTTTGAGAAATTTCTCGGTTTGAGTAGCGATCGAGTCAGCTTGACTGAGCTTATCTTCTTCTGTCCCCAGAAAGGCAAAATTTTCTGGCAGACTGACAAGTTCAGCCCCTCTCCGAACCGCCAATTCGATTAGTTCTTCTGCCTGAGCTAGATTTTTGGCTAGATCTGGGAGGCTAGTCATTTGAATAGCAGCAGCAAGGTAAGATTTCATAATCGTGGCAAGTGGTGAGGTAATAGGTGGGAGTGTTGACTAGCCGTTTGTGACTAGCCATTGGTTCTAGATGACTTTTGCAAATTTTAGTCCAAAGAGCAAGCCCATCGCAATTGCAAACATGATCCCGATAAATCCTAAATACGCGATCGCACCAGACATAATCTCTACTCCACATTAACTGTTCAAGTACCATTAAATCACTTTTTAGGGGATAGGAGTTAGGCTTTAGGCTTTAGGCTTTAGGGGTTAGGATATGAATTAGAGATCAATATTCACACATGCTCAGATGCAATCAATCCAAGTCGCTCTCGCTGCAAACCCTTATGAAATATTGATCGGATCTGGAAATCTAGAGCGATTGGGCGAAAAATGTCGTGCGCTCTCATTGGGGAATAAAATCATGGTGGTATCGAATCCCACTGTATTTGGATACTATGGCGAACGGGCGATTGCGGCACTTACAGCCGCCCAGTTTGAGGTATTTTATTGTGAGTTGCCTGATGGTGAACGGTACAAGACATTAGATTCAATCTCCAAGATTTATGATGCTGCACTGGAGCATGGGCTAGAACGCTCGTCAACGATGGTTGCGTTGGGTGGTGGTGTAATTGGAGATATGACGGGTTTTGCGGCGGCTACCTGGCTGCGAGGGATTAATGTCGTCCAGGTACCAACGACTTTGCTGGCGATGGTGGATTCCTCAATTGGGGGTAAAACTGGGGTCAATCATCCCGAAGGGAAAAATCTAATCGGTGCTTTTCATCAGCCGCGATTGGTACTAACGGATCCTGATGTGCTCGTCACCTTACCTGCGCGGGAATTTAGGGCAGGCATGGCTGAGGTGATTAAATATGCAATTATTGGAGATAATGAATTATTTGATCGACTCGAACGCGCCAATGGGCTGAAACAGAGTCAGGTAGATTCGGAACTACTGGCTACTATTTTAACACGCTCGGCTAGTGCCAAGGCGGATGTCGTGAGTAAAGATGAGCACGAATTAATTGGACTGCGGGCGACACTTAATTATGGACACACGATCGGACATGCGATCGAAAGTGTGACAAAATATCGGGTAGTAAATCATGGCGAAGGTGTGGCTCTGGGGATGGTAGCTGCGGGACAACTAGCTGTCCAGCTAGGTTTGTGGACAGAGCAAGCGGCGCAACGTCAGGATGGGGTAATTAGCAAGGCGGATTTATCGATCGAATTACCGCCAGCCATCGATCTAGTCGAGATTATCAAAACCCTGAAATCCGATAAAAAAGTCAAAGCAGGCAAAGGTGTATTTATTCTCCCCACTAGGATTGGGGCAACGAGAACCGTCGGTTATGAGGTATCGAATATCACCAATGATCTCGTATCGGATCCGTTAATTAAGCAAGTTTTAACCGCTATGTTGCCGATTCCAACTACTTAGATTCCGGGTATTCTGATTGGAACTAGGTTAATTCGTCGCTATTTAAGTATTCTCAATCGAATTCTAGCCACCATCTACCGATCTTCCTTATCTTGAACTACCTCACTCGCCTCACCAATTTATCGGCACAGATCCCAGACAGCCTGAGATCCTCTTGGCGGTGGCTACCTGGCCCTCTGGCAGCAGCGATCGCGATTGGGTTGGTGCAATTTGGTGCTACTGTCCCAGTGGAAGATTTTGCGTACAATCGGCTGACAGAACTGCGCGGAGAAAGAGCTTGGGACGATCGAGTAGTTGTCGTCGAAATTGACGATCGCAGTATGGCTGAATATGCCGATCTGCAAACCAATCGTGCTCCCTATGCCAAATTAGTAGAAATTCTGAATAAGTACAATGCCAGTACGATCGCCTTCGAGCCTATTTTCAAGAATAGTAGTGCTAGCGATAAAGAATTTAGAACTGCAATTAACAATCACAAGAATACTGCGATCATTCTGTCTCAAAGTTGGAACGATCTCAATCAAGAACTTAAACCTAATTCAACATTAAGCAAAGCAGCTTATGCAACAGGACATATTGATAAGATTAAGAGCCGTGATGGAGTAGTTCGTCGGATTCGGCCGTATAAAGGTAATGTTAATTCATTTGCTTGGATGGCAGTTGAAGGCTATAATTCTAATAATGATTCTAAGATCGAACGCCCCAAGGATGATAATAGTTTCTGGATTAATTGGCCTGGTAAAGTTGCTAAAGTTAAGCATTATTCTTTTGATACAATTTTAGCGGCAAAAGAATATTCAGATCTGGGTAAAGTTTTTAACAACAAAATCGTACTCGTTGGGATGACGGGGGACAACGCCAAGC
>JAJAYU010000162.1 GCA_026786125.1 Chamaesiphon sp. | reverse complement strand
CAACATTACCGCGCACTTGTTATATTGTAATTGATAAATTTGCCGAGCCGATCGTGCGACCACTTAAGGATTTTGCCGATCTCGGACAACTCCCAGGTGAAGAAACTCAACAACGTACCTTACCCGTTTTTGATAACCCTCGCGTAGCAAAAAGATTTTCCAATCAACGCACTCAAAGAGTAATCAAGGTACCTGATAGTCGCATTTTTTATAAGACTATTTCACACCTGCGATCGAAAGGAATTACCTGTTTATTAGTAGATGGGAATATTTATTCACTTAACTAGAGGGTAGCGATTCGCGCACGCCTTTGTTCCCTGACGGTTTGTGAAAAGTGCGTTCTTGGGCTTCACCCGCTTGGGTTTGTTCCATGGTTGGGAAACCCGACCGGACAAACTCCGCAAGTGAAGCACTTTTTCAAGAGAGCGAATCAAGACAGAGGTTGAATGTGATGAAATCTGAGTCGATCGTGTGCTAAAATACGATGTTTGGACTCTCAATATCAACTCTTCGACGTTCTCACACGAGACCGATTCCGCACTGCGGACGCTACGCGAACGAGATATGTAGGTGTAGGCGACACATTATTAACTGATTTAATTTAGTCAACGTGCGTGTACATCGATAGGAGGCGGATTAATACGGAAAAGAACACCACTAGCATAAACTATAATATTGCATGGCCAGTCAGAAAACAGTAGATATCGGTTTCACCCTCGACGATTTTGCAGCCTTACTTGATAAGTACGATTACCACTTTAGCCCTGGCGATGTCGTTGCTGGTACCGTATTCAGTCTGGAGCCACGGGGTGCTCTGATTGACATTGGCGCGAAAACTGCCGCTTACATTCCGATTCAGGAAATGTCGATCAACCGTGTCGATCAACCTGAAGAAGTATTACAGTCGAACGAGACTCGCGAATTTTTTATCCTCACCGATGAGAATGAAGATGGGCAACTTACCCTCTCCATTCGCCGGATTGAGTACATGCGCGCCTGGGAACGGGTACGCCAACTGCAAGCTGAAGATGCTACAGTGCGCTCCCAAGTATTCGCGACCAACCGTGGTGGTGCGTTAGTCCGCATTGAAGGATTGCGTGGATTTATCCCTGGTTCCCACATCAGCACTCGCAAAGCGAAAGAAGAATTAGTCAACGAAGAACTCCCCCTCAAGTTCCTCGAAGTAGATGAAGATCGCAACCGTCTAGTCCTCAGCCACCGTCGCGCCTTAGTCGAACGGAAGATGAATCGTCTCGAAGTCGGCGAAGTCGTGATAGGTTCAGTTCGCGGGCTCAAGCCTTACGGTGCATTCATCGACATCGGTGGAGTCAGCGGCTTGCTTCACATTTCCGAGATTTCTCACGATCACATCGATACACCACACAGCGTGTTCAATGTCAATGATGAAGTCAAAGTAATGATCATCGATCTCGATGCAGAACGCGGCCGGATTTCCCTGTCTACCAAGCAATTGGAGCCAGAACCAGGCGACATGATCAAAAATCGTGAGCGCGTCTACGAAATGGCCGATGAAATGGCTGCTAAATATCGTGAGATGTTGCTAGCCAAAGCTTCTGGACAACCATTAGAATCGATCGAGATTCCTAATGCAGTCGAAGAACCCCTCGATCTAGTCGAAGAAGAAATTCCATCAGCGATGGAAGAAGCTGAAATTCCACCAGAACCAGTAGCAGCAGAAGCTCCCGCAGCTACCGAAGAAGTAACTGCCGAAGCCTAAACCAATTCCAATCCCTAGTGATTAGAATAATAAAAAGAGGGCTAGCCCCTCTTTTTATTTAGGCTATCAATTATCAATTATCAATTATCAACTAATCGAATATGCCTCCCAAATGGCCGCGCGAACCCGATCGAAACGATCCCGAATATCGTAGACTAGATGACATCTGGACTTTTGCTGCTCATGTCGCTGTATTTTCCTCGATCAACTCTGGGATGTGGTTCTTCAACATTTTCCTGAGAGCAAATTGGAGCTGGGCAGTAGGCATGACCACGATCTGGGCATCGATTATATTGGTACACTATTTATACGTCTTCAAAATCGCCAACTACTCCCCCAAAATATAATGGCTACCAATCAACAAATCGAAGATCTAGCAGCAGAAATCGGTGATAAGGTGTACATCGATGTTGCCAAATGGCACCTCTATCTCAAAGATGCCAAACTGCATACCACCGTCGCCGAGCAAGTATATCCACTCTTAACTAGTGGTTTGACAGGTGATAAATTAACTGAAATTCTAACCAATATCTCGATCGATCTCGGTGGTGGTAGACTCAAAACATCCCTGCTCAATCTCATCCCTGTCACCGCTCAAGCCCGACTGATGGACATCCTTCAAGAATATGCCCGCAATCTATAAAGTAGAGTGGAAAATGTTTGGGTGAAAATTGCCTGAGATTTAATCAAAGTTGCTACAGGCTATTCTCTTTCACCATCCACCATCCACCATTCACCATCCACCAAACAATGATTGACCCCGTAGATATTAAACGCGATATTAACATCTTGATTGATCGCCTGGGCAAGACCCAGCAATATCTTTGACGTTCCCGCTCTGACTGCCAAGATTCAAGATTTAGAACAAGTAGCTGCCCAGCCCGAATTTTGGGAAAACCAAAATGTGGCTCAAGCTGCCATGCAAGAACTCAATGATTACAAATCCCATCTAGCCCAGTTTCAGCAGTGGCAAAACAGCGTAGCTGATGCTCAAACCGCCCTAGAATTGATGGAAATGGAGCCAGATGAGGCTTTAGGGCAAGAAGCCAAACAGAACCTTTCCCAGGTGAGTTTAGAACTTGATCGATGGGAATTAGAACAGCTATTATCAGGTACTTATGATGCGAAGGGGGCAGTTCTTACAATCAATGCCGGGGCAGGGGGTACGGATGCCCAGGATTGGGCTGAGAT
>JAJAYU010000161.1 GCA_026786125.1 Chamaesiphon sp. | reverse complement strand
TCTCCCCATCCCCTCAGGATCGATCGAACCATCTGCTCGAAGCCTAATGGCAAAATAGTATCGGCGTGGAGAAAGAGCAGGATTTCGCCAGTTGCTGCTTTCGCTCCGACGTTCATTTGATGAGCGCGTCCTTTGGGTGATGAGAGGACTTGTACACCTAATGCTTTGGCGATCTTAATGGTGCGATCAATCGAACCGCCATCAACAATAATTACTTCTACATTTGGCAGCGGATGAATATTCGCGAGGATTTTGGTGATTGTGGCGGCTTCATTCAGGGCGGGAATGACGATCGAGATTTTGGCTTCAGTTAGGTTTTGGGTGAGGATGGGCAAATCTTCGGGTCGATCGATATCGGTAAGGGTGGGCAGATAGCCAATTGATAAATTCAGATGGTTAGCAATAGCGACAGTTTGCTCCAATACTCGATCGGTACTCCAGTCGATATTGATAAATAATTCGGGGTGATATTCGCCCATCCCAATTAGATAATAACCTCCATCAACTGCGCCACCTAATACTAAATCTCTCCCCGTCTGGAGCAATTCAAATGCTTGGGCGAGGATAGCTGTGGTTAATTCTGGGCAATCGGTACCAATTAATACTACTGATGAATTACGCTGACAAACTGCTGCAAACGATCGAGTCATCCGTTCGCCGACATCACCGCCCCCTTGAGATTGGTAGGCTAAATCTGCGCCGAGCCAATCGGACATCTGTTGGTAATTCTCCCCATCAAAATGAACTGAGATCTTGACAGACAAATCGGTTGGCAATGCTCGCGATCGATCGATTACCTGGATTGTCATCCGACGATGGAGTAAGGTGGCACCAACTGCGCCTACCGCTGGAATCAAGCGAGTTTTCACCTTGCCTGAAGTAGGATAGCGGGTGAAAACAATTAAAGTGCGATCTCGATAGTTCATCTAGGCAGAACGGACGAGTTCGCGACTTTGTTGGTGTTGCCAGACGTTGAATATTTCGGCACGTCCATCGTTTAATAAAGATCGATCGAGTTGATAGAGTCGATCGGTTTTAGTTTGTTTTTTAGACTTAGAGGGGATTAGCTTAACTTTCAATCCTATCACCTGTAGAAAACGGTTGAGCACTAAAATCGGACTTGCTTCCCCATTATTATAAGCTGGTAGATCGATGCCGATCGCGCGTTTGATATGTTGGCTACAGAGATAGCTAATCCGCTTGAGCGAAACTAGATCTGGATCGGTGCTCTGAAATTGACGATCGGGATCGAGGAAGCTGATGATATCCAATGCTAATAATCCTTGAATTTTGAGGGTATGATGATTGGCATCAGGCAGGAAAACCTTGCTTTGCTTGAAATCTAGATCCCGATCCCAGGCTAGGTAAATTGATTGGGGTAGGTATTGTTGATGGTTGATCAGATAAAAGTGGGTTAATAGTTGTCCATAATAGCCCTTATCATCTTTGATCTTTAATTCAGGTGTGACATTCACACCATATCTTTCTTGGAGATTGTATTTCTCGATTTGGGCACGTTCAAGATCGGTCACAAATCGTTTATTTGAGAGGTATTGATAATCTCGATGTCCGATCTCATGAGCAGTCGCAATTGCCTGTGCTGCTTGAATTTTCGCCTGCTGTTGAATCTTTTTGGTTTGAGTACCGATGGTATCGTGTTGCTGATTTAGCTGGGATGTTTGTTTGTGAACAGTCGCGATTTCCCGCATGATTTCTAATGACTTTTGGGGATCTGTTTTGACTGCTTGCATCAGTGCTGTGCGGAGCGATCGTAATTTTTCTTGATCGGGATCGTCACTGATAATATTCAATTGATGTCCCTCCCCAATCAATCCCAGTTTCACAGTTTCTCGATATAGCATCGTCGCCGCATTGACTCGTGCGGCAAATTTTGACCAAGTGCGGAGATGAATTGGATCGAACACCAATGGCAGATCGACATCCATTTTGACCATTGGACACATTAACGCAAAATTTTCTTTGTAGTTCTCTTGATACCAAGTTGCTAGCGATCGATAGTTATTGCTACCACTGCCAATTCGTCCCATGCCACGCTTTGCACACCAGATATAGCGGGGAACATCAGCCCGTACTCTAGCTAATGCCTGACGCGCTTCAGCATCGGAGATTACCCCTTGAAAGATCCCATATACTCGATCAAAATGTTTGACATCGATACTTACGCCAGTGCCTAAGCTAGGGGTAACAAAGACGGCATCATATTCAGTCGCTTGGGTATTAATCTCCGAGACAAACTCTACGGCTGGATGTCCCGTTGTATTAGTTGTATAGCTAGAAACAACCAAAGTTTTGGTATAACTATCTTCCAATTGCTGGAGATTTTGCTGGATGTATCGATCGATCGTATCCGAACCGTACCGACCTGATCGACTATCCGTGGTAACGTAACATTTATAACCAGCACGAAGATCTAGCTCAAGTTGATGAACTAATGCCGTGGGATTGGGACTATCGTAAAAAGACACATCCCAGCCCTGTGAACCTTGCCAGCGATTTAGCCCAATCCAGGGTTCGATCTGACTACTGGCGAGTGTCTTGAGATAATCGATCGAGATATCGGACAAATCAGCATCCTGGGCAATAATTAAGCCATCTGTCTCAATTACCCTGGCAATCAGGTTTTGAAAGATTTTGAGGATCGCCAGTCGCTGCTTTTTGCAGGTAGAGCTGTGGAGTAGATGCCATAGGGACTGCTCGACTTCATCCAAGATAATTACCCCACCTTCCCAATCAGCCGGATTGAGTTTCCAGATGGAATCTAAGCACAATCCCAAACTATTAGAAGACTGTTTTGGCAGTTGTTCATTAATCCAATTTACGCCAATTCGCTTACACAAGAACTGTCCTAATTGGATCCGATGTGTTAATAGTAACACTGGACGATTATCAGCCTGAGCTGTCGCAATAACAGGGATTAATGCAGTTGTTTTACCTGTACCTTTGGGTGATTTAATGCCAACAATACCACTTGCTGGGAAATCTATTTTTGGTAAGTATCGATGCTCTAGTTCTAACTGAACTTGATAAGTTAATTCACTATTTCGTTTAGTCCTGGCTATATCTAGCTCTAGTTCTACTGCTTGGTCATAAACCTGCTTGAAGCTATTAATTCCTTGAGCCACAATTAGATCATCAATACCTTTTTCAGGCCCTGGCAATCTAATTACATTAACTTTAGATCCTGCTTGTTCAAATAGCTCGCCTAAATGGACAATTGCTGTGTCTAATAATTTAGCCTTGCGGGGTACTATTTCATAATCAAAACAGATCGAAATTAATTGCTTGCGATTAGCAAATATAGCTAGTTCAGGAATCAACTTTCTCCCAATTGGATTATCTAGAAAATCTCGCACGATTCGATAACCACTATTAATCC
>JAJAYU010000160.1 GCA_026786125.1 Chamaesiphon sp. | reverse complement strand
GGTTGCATCCGATCGCCGATGGGCATTGCACTCCAATAGGTCTGCCATTGAGTCTGAAGCCATCCATTCCAGGTAATATGCTCTTTGACTAGTTCGGGCATCCAAGGCTGCTTGCGCTGCTGTAATTCATCAAATACTAAATCGCTGACTTTTGACCATTCTTCTTCTAATATTTGCTTGGCATACTGCATCGCGGCATCTACTTTTCCCTCTGGAACTAACATGACAATCACATTCGGGAACCCTGCTGTCAAAAGCTGCCGCTCTGAAGGTCGATCGATCCAAGGTGCAAAATCTGGCCATTTGTCTAGCAACCAATCATCAATTAATGGCTGTTGGAATAAACTAGGGTATACCAAGCTATCTGGGCCATATTTTAGAGCCAATTGCCACGATACTTTTGCCGAGAGGTAATGCAATAGCCACGAACCAGCCCAAAAATCTCGCATTTTGCGGCTAGCTTTAATTAATTCTTGAATGGGTGTAAAGCTAAAAGTAGCTAGATAAGCGTGGGATGGTTCTCGATTTCTCGGCCATTGCTTTAAATCGTCTAGTGTTAGATCGAAACCTGTCAAAGCTCCAGCCATTGCTGCTGTCAAGCTAGTGTGACTCCAGATCGAACCGTCAGGAATGCGTGTTTCAGCAGGCATCAATAACAGGTTCTCATCATCACCCATCAGATTACAAGCGGCTTGTGGTAAGCATCGCCACAACCACCAAAATAGTTTTTGGGGGTCGTCTATTTTGGAAATCGATCGCAGTACCTTATCTTTGTCTGCGATCTGTAAATCGAACAGAGCAGTTTCTTTCTCACCCAAAACCTGTTTGCGAGAACCCTGAATTAGCTGTTGATGCTGGGCAGTTTTTAATTTGAACTCCGTCTTTTTGCCTGATAAAAGATGAGAAATCTCAAGTCCAGAATTTCGATTATCTGTATCAGCATAATCCAAACTCACCGATAGACTGCCAATTGCCCCTCGATCGCTGGCAGAGGTAATTAAGTCCGCCAGTTTCATTTGGTTCATCGCTTTGCCCCCAGACTTCTCTGGGTTCAAGTCATTATCGACCCAATCTTTCATCACTGCCAGTTCTTGCCACAGGCTATTCTTGCCGCGTCCACTGTTATCATGGAGGGCTTTGAAGATCGGATCGTGGAGCAGACCCCATATTTTTGCTTGCCAGAATATTTTTGACACGAGCCATTCCTACAAATAATTGCTGCTCTTTGCTTTACCTCATTTGTAAAGCAGATGCCATTCATAATACAGGATAAAGACAATAATTATTAGCGTATAAACACGGAGGTTGTAACTTAGATTTGTTAATAGAATTAACGTAAATTTACTGACAAACTCAATTATTGTCTTTTAAGGAGTAAATTTATGAAAAAGCAGTCTCACTCACATCCATATCAAGACCGAACGGCTCTCAACCGTCTGTTACTACTAATCGCACTATTCATTCGCTCTCCAGGGATAGGATACCCAGACGAGGACGATCCGGCTCCAACCGCAGCACATCATAATGCCCTAGTAGCAGTCGCGGCTGGCCTGAAGCAACTATCGATCGATCTCAATTTAGAAATAGCCGCTTATTCGCTACCTACTCTACGTAAAGATTTAGAGTTCCTCCGCAAGTGTGGAGTCATCGAAGAACGGATGTATCGTTGGGGCTACTATTTAGGCACGGGTGTCTTCTCTCCACCAGAATTGCCGATCGCACTCCAAGCAATCAAAGACATCGGCGAACGGTTGGGCGATCCAGCGATCGAAAATCTCTATCACAAACTCGCAAAACGGATGCGGGGTCTACAATTGAGCGATGTAGCTCTCTATCCAGTCCGATCGCAATTGAATCGTGGGATCGTCTGTACCAATCCAGCGCAAATGCACGAACTAATGGTAGATCGAGAAACATTATTCGATCGATTGTCAGAGTTGGAAACCGCAATCGTCACCGGACAAGGTATCGAAATCTACTACGCTCGCTCTCCTGACCCGACTGACTCTGCCAGACATTGGCAAATCTATCCACTACAACTACTCTATTATGAAGTTGCTTGGTATCTCATCTGTGAAGAGATCGATTCTGGCTATTTAGCAGCTATTAGACTCGATCGATTATCTAGCCATCTACGCCAACTGCCAGATTTACCCCCACGCGGTAAATTGGCTCAACTCGACCGCTTAAAAGTAGTCGAGCGGCTACTAAAAAATGGTTGGGGCATGAGTTTAGGGACTAAACAACAGCAACTTCAAGAGTTAAACGGGGGCAGCACGATCGAAGTTAAAGTACGTTTTTTTGAAGAGGTTGCACCTTTTATTCGAGAAGGCGAAAAATGCCACCCGCGACAGCAAATTAAAGTAGGTCGAAAAACTGCTGACGGTCGATTGATCTTTATTAATTACTCTGCAATCTTACCAGAAAGATCTTTAGATGAATTTTTTAGGTGGGTACGAAGATTTGGTAGTCAAGCTCTGGTTTTAGCTCCAAAAAAATACGTAGAAGAGTTCGAGCACGAAGCAAAACTCTTAGTAGAGAGATATCACAATTAAGCCCGATGTAAAAATGAATCATCCCAACTACATTAGTTACTTTCCGCACAACGGTACTT
>JAJAYU010000159.1 GCA_026786125.1 Chamaesiphon sp. | reverse complement strand
GTTCAAACTCCCGCGCTACGGCAGCGAACTGTTTGGGGTCGCGCTGTTCGGCAGCTCTGGCGGCTACGAGGGAGGCGTTAAGTGCCAGAATTTGGGTCTGGGTCACGATTTCGCCTTGATCTTGAACGAAGCGATCGGCTAGTCCCACAAATTCACCCAGAGTTTTAATCTCTTGGACGATCCGATCGCTACCCGCTTGCAAGACATCGATTTCACGATCGAGGGTCATAATTGTCCCCTGACCCTGAGTTACTGAAGATTGCAACGCTGTCAGGGATTGATTGGTGACGACCAATTGCTGCATGGTATTTTGGGCAGATTCGCGGACATTCGTGGTCAGCACCAACATTTGATTGACTTTTTCAGCCTGTTTACTAGTATTTTGAGCGACTGTCGCAGCCATCTGTTTTTGAGTTTTACTATTGGCATCCACCCGCCGCGCAGCAGCAGAAACTTGGAGCAGAGTCCGTCCTAACTCTTCGGTCAGTCGGTTGAGCGTATCGCTGACTAGACCTGTGGATCGATCGTTCACCTCTGCCTGAATCGTCAAATTGCCAGACTCGATCTCACTTACTACATCCAATAATGCACCGATATCTTGCTGAAGTTGCTCGTTTTCTTGTTGGGTTAATTGTGTCTGTGCCTGCCGCTGTTTTGCTTCACTCTCCAAGCTGATATTTGCGGTCAAGAGATTCTGTTGAGACCCTTGGAGTGCGGCTTGAGCCAATTGGCGATCGTGGATATAACCTCTCACGGCGATGACGATCCCAGTCCCAGTTGCTGCCAATAATCCCAAACTAGCTAGTGCTAGCGCGATCGACCAATCTAGTGCCAGTTGTTGGGCTTGAATGCGATTGTTCGTTTCAGTTTTAATACTGGCAATTACAGTTTGGACACCTTGACTATAAATCTGCTTTTGCTGACTATATTTTTCGCTTTGAAGCACAGCAGCAGCCTCAACCAATTTTTGCGCTTTGGCTAATTTGAATGCCTGGTCTTCTAAGGCAATTAGTTGTTTGTTAGAGTCATCGATTTGTTGGTAAGCACCGCGCACAGATATGGGAATATCTTTGAACAATTTAGCTGTAACTTTGTCGAGTTCGGGCACATAATCGTTATATCTCTTTTCCCACTTGGGCTGTCCGCTACTTGCCAGCATATTCGCTGACATGGTTAAGACTTCATCTAGATAGATTACCTTACTGCTGAGATCTTGGAGATTTCCCTGCCGCTCTATAGTTGCCCTCAGACTTTGAGAAGTATTCCAGACATTCCAAGTTGAAGATCCAATCAATCCCAAATTTAGACTGACTGAAGCAACGATCGTGGGAACTAGGTTCGCTCGAATAAACTGTTGGAATTTTTGGGTCTGAGTAGATGAATTTGTACTCGACATAACTAAAAGGTAAATTTACTAAATAAAAATCTAAATATTGACAATCCAGGCATTTTAAGCTGGATAAGATCGGAATTTAATGGGGGTATCCACTTTTCACTAATTATCGACCGCCCAATATTGTGGTTGCCACAGATTAGCGGGAACTAAATAACTTTGCATCATGACCATCGATCCATCCCGACGATCGGTAAATAAGTCGGTGGGTAATTCCTCGCGCTGGTTGGTGCCGATCGCTCGATCAACAATAATTCCCACATTTTCCAACTGTCCAGCAGCCTGATTCAGCCGCACTACTACTATTCGCTCTGGCACCACAAATTGTGCTAGATCTAGCAATTTTGCAGCCGCAATCAGCGGTGTCATTTGACCGTTATAGTTGGCAATGCCAATCAGTAATGAGTCGTAGAAAGGTAAGCTGAGGATCTGGGATCGATCGATCCGCACAATTTCGGCTACCCAAGTTGCTGGAAACACCAAGGTTTGCCGTTCGACCTGAGTTAAGATAAACCGATCGGCTAGTGATGTTTGTTCAGCAGTTGCTGGAATGAGATCGTTAACAGTTGTAGTCATAAAAGTTGGGAGTCATCCAAGGATGTGCTGGCTGGGAAATCCCCTCCCTGGAGGGGTGCCCGAAGGGTGGGGGGTTGCACTGAGCGAAGTCGAAGTGTGTAGATCTAACCAGCAATTTTAGCAAGCACACGTTCGATGCTCTCAGGACTGACTGGCTTCGGCAGATAGTCATTGGCACCAGCTCGTTGCACGCCATAATTAATTTCTAATGGTGTCTTTTTACTAGAGCAAAGCACTACATGCTGTTTGGTCGTAACTGGATTGAGCCGGACTGTTCGCAAAAACTTATAACCGTCTTGTTCTGGCATCACTACATCTAGAAAGATAGAATCATATCCACCAGCTTCAACCGTACTCAGCGCATCCGTCGCACTCTCACATCGATCGACGTTATGTCCTAGTTGCTCGAGGATCGAAGCTAGAGCATGACTATCTACATTGCTGTCATCAATAATTAAAAATCGCATAATTTTTGGTTTAGTTGGTATGGGTTTCGACTTTGACTAAAGCTGGATTGAGTAATCGGGGAATTAGTTCTTCAAGCTGAACTTGAAAATCCCCAATTCCCGTAGAAGTAAGTGGTTTGGTGAGGAACTCACATCCGCTCCACTGCGCTCGCCACTTATTCGAGAGCTTCTGTTCTCCCGTCAGGATTGTCAGCGGGATTGCCCGCAAATCTGGTTGTTGCCTGATTTGCTTGACTAGCTCAAATCCTGAAATTTCCGGCATATTAATATCGATGAAAATAACTGATGGCTTGGCTTTTTTAATGGCCTCAATCGCATTTTTTGCCTCCTGGCAGGTTGCCACCACGTAGCCCAAAGCCGAAACCCAATGGTTGAACTGTGACAACAGTACGGGTGAATCATCGATTACCATCACTGTGGCAATGGTGTGTTTTTGGGGTGGTTGAAATTTAACCAAGCCGATTCTGCCCAATTTCGCAAACATTTGAGCGACTTCGAGATTATCCTTCGCCATTCCCTCCGCGATCAAATTTAATGACTTATCGGATTGAGCCATTTTTTCAATCCGCTGTCGCTGGCTATCGGGTAAATTAGCCTTAGCAATTGCCGCTTGATCGATGACTGGACAAAGTTTCATCGAAGGCACATGTTGTCTCAATTGTGTCCATTGTAATTGCCGTTGTTCAGCTTCATCTAATAAATTGATCGGACTAAAACCATCCACTGGCAACTGATTTCCAATATCTTCGGCGATAAATTTTGCGGATCCACCACCCATTAATAAGTAAATATCTAGATCGTTTAAGATTTTGACTCGCAAAGCTGCCAACAATTGGGCTTCGGTGATGATATTTGATTGGTTCATCATGGCAAGTACTTGGGTAGAACTTAAATTTTCTACCTGCACTTTGCGCCTGAGCATCTCAATCTGACTTTTTGCGGTACTGCGAATACTCGGCACATATCGCTCGGCAATCCTGAGCAACATTTGTGCCGACCAAATTCGGTTGCCTGAGTATACAATTTGACCATTAGCGATCCCCAGATTCCAATAAAAGGTTGACTGCCGATCTGCCAACCGATCAAATTCGTGTTGCCAATAGCCTGTTTCCCCAGAATGAATATGTTCTAGGAGTTTTGCTGGTAGTTCTCTTGCTGAAAAAGAAAACTGGTTAATCGTAGCAATCGATTGACTCATAATATTTCTGTTAGAATCTGTGCCAACAGATGTGGGATTCTTAATTTTGGCTGGATGGTTTTCATATCAATGATCGTTTCTATCATTAGAGTACCCAGAACTAGAGCAGGTTATCTCATCATTGCTCAAAATATTTGTTGTCGCTTAATAAAAAACCCTATCCTTGCTAGGATAGGATTTGATATATTGGATATAGACAAATTTTCAGATTAGTTAAAACACTCCTAAATCAGAACACTCTTTGATAATCTTGATCGCATTTTGAGCTGCTAATTTCTCCCACGCTCTCCTAGTCCCCAATAGTTAATCCGCCCCTCAAGCCATCCATCAGCTTGCCACTGCTG
>JAJAYU010000158.1 GCA_026786125.1 Chamaesiphon sp. | reverse complement strand
CTCGATCAATGATCATGCCCGATGGAGAAATTAGCGATCTCGATTTTGCCCTCCGTCATCTCCCTTGCGAGATTCCTCGCTCCCTGGGACTAATCATCAACAATCCCCACAACCCAACGGGACAAATATGGAGCGTAGAGACAATTCTGCCCTATTTGGAACAATTCGATCTAGTGGTAATTGACGAGTCATTCATGGACTTTCTACCCCCATCCGAGCAGCAAAGTTTGATTCCCTTCATCGCCCAGTATCCCAATCTGGTGATCTTGCGATCACTCACCAAATTCTACAGCCTGCCAGGATTGCGACTGGGTTACTGTATCGCCCACCCCAACAGGTTAAATCGCTGGAAAAGCTGGCGCGATCCTTGGCCAGTCAATACTCTAGCCGCAGCCGCTGCGATCGCTGTCCTCCCCGATACCCAGTTTCAGCAGCTCACTTGGGATTGGCTCGCACCTGCCCGCGATCGATTATTCCAAGCATTGAGTCAAATCCCAGGATTACACCCCCAGCCTGGGGCAGCAAACTTTATCCTAGTTCGTTCAGTTCGATCGGCTATAGAGCTACACACCAAGCTGCTCCAGCAA
The DNA here is from genome assembly GCA_026786125.1 of Chamaesiphon sp. Lineage (GTDB taxonomy): Bacteria > Cyanobacteriota > Cyanobacteriia > Cyanobacteriales > Chamaesiphonaceae > Chamaesiphon. The sequence continues at coordinate 3,112 of JAJAYU010000158.1, read as the reverse complement.
CATCAGGTTTTGATCAGGGACTGTATCAGCTTTCCTGAATTGGGGGATAGATTCTTTCGGGTTGCTGTCAGAACTGTGGCTGATAACGATCGACTAGTGGCGGCATTACAGTCGGTTTAGGGTGAGGGCAAAATCTCCGCCCAACTCAAAACCGCAAGTAATGCATCAACTCCCCAATCAACTCCCCTGACAATCCCAATCTTTGCTGGAAATTGACTAAATCAGTAAAATTTCCACCCTGCTCCCGTTGACTGACAATTTCAGTTGCTAATTCTGGCGAGATCTGAGTAATCTGGACTAATTCGTCAAATGTCGATCGATTAACACTCACAGACGGTAGAGCTAGCTCTGAGTCATAATACTGAAAACTCAATACCGGAGCTAACCATTGCAGTCTCGCTAGCGGAATATTCAGCGCAGCCACCAGATCGGAAATCGAATAAAAAGCCACACCCGCCTGACTCAAAGCCACCAATTGACGCGCTTGATGAATCGAAATTCCTGGCAACCGCAACCAATCATCTACACTCGCCTGATTGACATCAATTTTCACACCCAAATCAGCAGCAACAGCAATCTCAAAGGCTGACTTAAACCGATAATAAGGATCTTCAATAATTCGCGATCGTAAGGACATCTTAAAGAAAAACTGAACAGTACGGGTTGGATCGTGAGTCAAGAGGTTAGGGGATAGGGAGTTTGATTGATAAATAAACTTTGCTGGGTGTGGTGTTGGGTTGTCTCCTGACGGAGAGGCTCCGCCAACATTCTTCTGCTTGGTGCGCTAATCCGTCGGGAAACCCGACGAACGCGCATCCGCAACCTAACCTACAGATCTATTCACCATCCACCAAATCACACTCGATCGAGCCATTGACGGCGTTTTTGCTCGAATTCATATTCGGAAATCAAACCATCTTCGCGGAGCTTGTCTAGTTCACGGATTGATTCAGCGATGGTGATCATGGGATGAGTCGAGATCGTGGCTGCTGATAGCAACGAACTAGTCGAGTTAAAATTGCTATCAAAGCGACTACTATCTTGAGTCAGATACCAGATGGCATCGATCGCTGAAGCAATATGGGGAATTGGAGTCCAGGATAATAATAGATAAACTATACCCCAAAGAGGTTGTCCTAGATAAAATTTGTGAAATCCAGCCACTGGAATCACAATTCCGGCAAATGCTAAGATTGTCGCCACTTGACGATTTCGGGGTGTAGTGTTGTCTGACATTAACCGATCCTCTCATACGGGAAACCGCAATTCTCAACGGTTCGAGACTGATTTAAAATATTAAATAAGAGCTTCGATCGCCATGCTCTTGATATTAAGTCTAAACCTTATTACTATAATTATCTGTCATGGGATTTTTTGATTCTGACCTCATCCAACAAGAAGCTAAGCAGTTGTTTGAAGATTATCAACAACTGACGCAGCTCGGCGGTAAATATGGTAAGTTTGATCGAGATGGCAAGATCGTCTTTATCGAACGGATGGAAACATTACTCGATCGCTACAAGATTTTCATGAAGCGATTTGAACTCTCCGATGATTTCATGGCAAAAATGACCGTGGAGCAAATGAATACCCAAATGAGTCAGTTTGGCATGACTCCCCTCCAAATGTTCGAGCAAATGAATCAAACCCTTGAGCGGATGAAGTTGGAAATTGAGAAGTGAGACAAACATTTTACGGTAGGTTGGGTTGAGGAATATTGGCGGAATCTCTCCTGAAGGACACAACCCAACATTCCTAGAGCGTTGGGTTTCATTTTTGAACCCAACCTACAAATTTATCAATTATCAATTATCAATTAATCTACGCCCCTGGACGCTTAAACTTGGCTGGTGAGACAAAGGCTTCCACAGGCTCATTTTTAAGGGCTTCATTCATAAAACTCCGCCAAATTGGTGCAGCATAGGTACCACCTGTTACACCTTTACCTAGCGGTGAATAGTCATCCTTGCCAATCCACACAGAGGCGGATAGCTGAGGCACGTAGCCTACGAACCAGACATCCCGTTCTGACGAAGTGGTTCCAGTTTTTCCGGCGGCTGGACGACCGATCGCCGCTTCTTTACCAGTACCGTTAGTGACTACTGATTGGAGTGTGCTGTTGAGTTGGGCTGTTGCCCAGGGATTGAGGACTAGTTGGGGCTGTGGGGTATTATCGAGCAGGACATTGCCGTCGCTGTCCGTGACGCGCAGGATACTGGTAGTCTCCGATTGCCAACCATTGCTGGCAAATGTCGCAAAAGCAGATGCCATTTCCACAGGGGTAACGCCCGCTGCTCCTAGTGGTAAGGATATAACAGGTTCGATCGGACTTTTGATGCCTAGAGTACGGCAAGTTTGGATCACTTTGTCCAAGCCTACTTCTTTACCCATTTTGACGGCAGGAACGTTGGATGACACCATTAGAGCATTACGAATACTCATCGCGCCAGAATAGCCACCACCGTAGTTGCGCGGAGAGTAGTAACCGCTACCATCGCGATAGCGAACGGGACTATCATAGACAGTTGATTCTGGTGAGAATTTTCCAGTGGCAAAGGCAGTGTAATAAACAAACGGTTTGAATGACGAACCTGGTTGACGATTGGCATACATGGCGCGGTTGAAATTACTTTTTTTGTAATCAACACCACCGACCATTGCTTTGATAAAGTGGGTGCGCGGATCGATCGCTACTAAACTAATTTGATACTTATTGCGCCCCAGTCTTTCATAGGCATTAGCAACAACTTTTTCGGCGGCGAGTTGGAAGTTGTAATCGATCGTGGTTTGAATTCGCATCCCACCTTTACGAACAGTTTCACGACCAAACCGTTGATTTAGTTCTTCGATCGCTGTATCAGTAATATAGGGCAACTTACTACTCTGCCAAGCCTTGATCTTGCCTAGCTTTAGTTTATATTCTCTAGCTTTCTTCTCTTCGGCAGCACTAATCCAACCAAGATCCAGCATTCTTTTTAGAACTTGTTCCTGACGTTTCTTAGCTACTTTAAAATTGTTGAATGGGCTATATTTTTCTGGAGCAGCGATCGTCCCTGCCATCATTGCCCCTTCTGGTAAATTGAGATCGGAGGCATGTTTATTAAAATAACTT
>JAJAYU010000157.1 GCA_026786125.1 Chamaesiphon sp. | reverse complement strand
GTGTGGCTCTGAGTGCTTCGAGTTCGGTGGTGCTGGTGTAACAATGATAGGCACTACCATTGTCTAACAAGGTTTGAATCGACTGGCGGTACAAATCCAGCCGTTGAGATTGAAATAATGGCCCTTCATCAAAATTTAGACCCAACCATTTCATCCCATCGAGGATATTTTGGGTGTATTCAGGCTTGGAGCGTTCGAGATCGGTGTCTTCAACCCGTAAGATAAATGTCCCCCCATAGTGGCGGGCAAATAACCAATTGAAGACAGCGGTACGAGCTGTGCCAATATGTAAGTTTCCAGTAGGACTGGGAGCGATGCGAACTCTGACTGTCACGGCTAATTAGTTTTGGTGGGTGCATCTTGATTGTAAATCGCTTTTGCTGGTTGGAACCTATTTGTACGATCGCTTAAACGTCTCTTGTTGAAGATAAATCACCTTGGGAGTCAGAGGTGGTAACTTATCAAAAGCGTTAAAGTCCGTCTCGTAGTTAAAATTACGAATTGGCACGTTGTAATAACTACCACCACTGACAAATGCATTATTCGTACCACTACCAGATCTATAAGCACCACTATACTCTTGCGGCGTTCCCAGACTTACGAATGAACCAGTGTAGTTAAACTTAACGCCACCCCAATTTTCAACCATCCGCATATAGTTGTTTAACCCACCACTATATTTCTTGACTTTAGGGCTGCTGGCAAAACCGCTACTACCAATATTCCCGTCACTTGGATCTGTGTAGGAGAGAAAAGCGGTATTTACAGTGGTCCCTGTTGCAGTTTGTGTTGCAGTTGTCACTCCGCAATTAATCATTTTAGTAGTAGTATCCTTACAGCTATTTGATAACACCGTAATGGTGTCACCGATTAGAGATGCGGGTTGTTTGGCAGCATTTGCAGCAAAAATATTGTAGTCACCTTGAACATACAATGCGCGATCTGTCACAATCGTGATCGGCCCAGGTAAATCTTTACCATCGCTAAAGGCGAAGCCATAAGAACTCTTTTTTTTCCCATCAGTATATTCACGTAACTGATCCAACGGATCAACGGTGATATCCGCCGTACCATTATCATCTAAGTCATCAATAACAGTCGCATGAAATACTAAACCACCTTCGGTAGTGTCTGCGGAGCCTAGTCCGAGTTTTTGAAAACTACCGATTGGCGCAGTTGCTTTTGCCGCTGCACGGACAAATAACACACCATCGGTGTCGTAGGCAGAGGCATTATTGCCACCATTAAAGGCAGCTGTAGTTTGAGCAGTAGTGGGATTATCATTTGTGGTGATATTCTCGTCTCTACTGACATACAAGCCATCCCGATTCCAGACTGTCAGGCTGCCAATATTCGTTTGCAACATCCCAATCCACCGCTCTTCACGGCGATCAAAATAGTTTGATTCCCAGCTAAAATTAGGATTCGTGCCACTCCCACTACCCGCTAAAGTCAGGATGGGTGCAGGTAAGAAGCAAGCACCTTCAGCAGCAGCAAGTTCGATGGGTGATTTCTTTTTATCTAAGCCTTTGAGACTATTAGCGATTGCAAAGATACTCGTATTCTCTGTGCTTGACAGGGGTAAGGCGAGTTGAGCCATTGAGACGGGATTGTTTTGAGCAGCGATCCCTACTTGTAGGGCACGGAGTACTTTACGTTCACCATCATTGCTTGAATTATGAATCTTTGTGAGCGTCGGACAGAGGCGATTCCGTTCATCAGTTGTCACTACTTTAGCCATTACTGGCTGCTGTAGACTTCGCCGTTGACCTTCATTCAGCCGTTTGCAATTGATTGTACCCTGCCGCCCCACTGAAATATTATATGTTGTGTCACAAACATCACCAGTTCCACCACTTCTAATCGTCGTAAAGTTGAATGGGACATTCCCTACAGCGCGTTTGGGGAACATTTCTAACCGCAAATCAGCTTTGCCATAGTACTCACCGATCTCACCAGCAGCATTTTGCTTCCGCAGAAAGCTAGGTTCGGGAATATTGAGCGTCGTTGCACCAGCTAATCCATCGAGTACTTTGCCTTGGAACCCAGCTATTTCGCCTGGATCCAGCGGAGTTTCTCGGCTGGCAACATAAACGGGAAATTGACCGTAGGTATTGGTTGTAGCGTTGGGATTATTTGGATCGCCAGTCAAGAGAACTTTTGTGATCCCATATCTGTTTACCGTACTTGCATCAACCCGATTATAAATACTATTTGCAGCAGTTACTTGACCGAGCAGTCGCGTATTTTCCGTAGCCACGTCATACGGCGTAGGTTGAATATACAAATTTCTATTAGTATGGACTCGCCCATTGATGTCCATTTGAGATGTGGAATTCATTTCCAGATCCCCGTTATAAAAAGCCGCAAACTGAAATAAGGGAATATTCCGATTCTTGAAAGTCATCTCCAGCACTGTTGTCGCTCTAGCATCAAGATTACCTTCTAGCTTGCTCGTCGCCATGCTGTAGACAGTGTACTTATATTCTTGAGCGTTTAATCCCGCATAGACTTGTCCAGGGGGAATTGTCTGGACTTGGGGAATTTTGCGGACAGGATCGGTGTATGTAGTTCGATCGCTCGTAAATGTATAGGCGTTGTAGGTAATAAGATTATTGTAATCAGTAGCAGTTTGTGATCCAGGTGAGTTGCTACTAACTGTAGTGCCAGTTGATTGGCGATAGTTGAGCACTAATTTTTGACAAGCAAAGTCACCACTGCCATCATTCGTCAGATCGGTATCGACACAAGCAGCCATGTTTTCTGGCCCAGCAATTTCACCAGCTAAGGTTCCAGGGCTAGTACCACTGGGAGTCGCATATCCCACAAACTTTTGGCGAACAGCATTCGATCTTTGGTTGAGTCCTGACTCTGCGGCATAGAAGGTACTATTACTTTCTGTATAAGCATTTGTCGCAGATCTACTCAGATTAGTAATCGTCAGATAGGCAGCCAGTAGACTGAACATCATCACGGTCACGATCGATACTAGCATCATCGCGTAGCCGCCCTCGTTGGACTCTCTTTTGGCAAGCTGCTGTGCCCGCAACATTAAATACAGGAGGGAATGATCTAGTGCTGGTTTTGACATGAGTGCTAGTCTGCGATCGAGATCTGACTGATTAGGCTGGCGTTATTATTATGCCCAGCTCAACCACGAAACTTATCTTTTCAGTCAGATTTAAGCTTGGCACTGAAATTTTTGACAAAAAGTAGGCACCCTCAAATTCAGGGTGCCTACCGCAATATATTAATATCGATCGAGTTTTAGCGAAAGCCAACAGCAGCTTGCCAAACAAAGGCTAAAGCTAGAAATAATACAGGAATAATTTGTAGCACATCGACTAACGGATCGAAGATGGCGTATGCTTCTGGCAATTTAGCAATGACGAGTGCTGCGTCCATATTTGATTAATCCTCTTTTCCAACACGGTTATTATAGTTGTCAGATATTCTACCATGTCTGGGGATCGGGGCGATCTCAAGCTGTCTACCTGATCGTTCAGTTAGCGTATTCTAATTGGGGTGCCGTCGCTAGAATTGATAAGTCAATTGGTTCGCAGCCGCCGATCACAGTTAGTTGTTGACAAGGAATTTTGTCAGACAAAATTGAACTCGCCATCATCCCAGTGTGAATTTCTAGATATCCATAGCTGGGAGCTTCAAATATCAGCCGTTGTCCAGGAAAAACAACTCGCTCAAAGTACCAGTTATGAACATTGGTGATTCTGGCAACTTGGATCTGACTGGTGCTGTTGACATAGCAACAACAAATGTCATCGTTCGCATTGTCTGATGGGAGGGGATCTAGTGTGTGAGCCATAATGAGCTAGTTCATCTGGTACCCAGAGAAAGATTGACAACACTAAGGTATCACTCATATTTAGTTCAAAGCTGTAAGATATACTACTTTTTCAATTAGTGGGGATCGTGAATACATGTTGTTTGCTTAGGTACGGGTAGTCATCAAATCTGATTCTGACACTACCTTTCCGTTGGAATTTTGTGTAAAGTTATATTAAAGGCACTAATAAAATTTGTCAGTGACATCTCTTCGATTAGCGCTGATAAAACGATCAAAACACTATATATATTTTTAACTATTAAGCGGCAATCTAGCTGGTGGGTAGTTCCCACCCTAAGACTACTAGAGCTAAAGCCTAAAACCTAGAGCCTAAAACCTAATTTAATGACTACTAAAATTCTCTATTGTCGCCTACCCTGCAATCCAATCTTTCCGATCGGAGTTGTATACTTATCTGACCACGTTCATAAGCAGTTTCCAGATGTCCAACAGCGGATTTTCGATCTGGGTGCAGTGCCACCATTAGATTATGGTGCGGCGATGGATGTGGCGATCGATCAGTTCCAGCCCGATTTATTGGTATACTCCTGGCGGGATATCCAGATCTACGCACCAGTAGGTGGACGTGGTGGCAATCCACTCCAGAACTCCTTTGAAGTATTTTACGATCGCAATCCGCTCAAGAAGCTACGCGGGGCATTAGGTGGAGCAAGAATGCTCACTAGTCACTACACCGAACTGTGGCGGAATATGTCCTTGATCAAGCGAGGGATCAAACGCGCCAAGAAATATAATCCTGACAGCAAATTAGTCGTCGGTGGTGGTGCTGTCAGCGTTTTCTACGAGCAGTTGTCCAAGAGTTTGCCCAAGGGATCGATCGTCTCCATTGGTGAGGGGGAAGCCCTGCTAGAGAAGATTATTAGAGCTGAAGATTTGACCAAGGAACGTTGTTATATTGTCGGAGAAGCACCACGGAAAGGATTAGTACATGAACCACCTGCTTCGATCGAGAAGACGGCATGTAACTATGATTATATTGAGACAATCTGGCCAGAATTTAGCTACTATCTCCAAGATCGGGATTTCTATGTTGGGGTACAGACAAAACGCGGTTGTCCCCACAACTGTTGCTACTTTGTTTATACCGTGATTGAAGGTAAACAAGTACGGATCAATCCGGCTGATGAAGTAGTAGCTGAAATGCGCCAATTATACGATCGCGGTATTCGGAATTTCTGGTTTACCGATGCTCAGTTTATCCCAGCCCGAAAATACATAGATGATGCGATCGAGCTACTCCAAAAAATTATCGCTAGTGGGATGGATGATATCAAATGGGCAGCCTATATTCGGGCAGATAATGTAACTCCAGAACTCTGCGATCTGATGGTCAAAACGGGGATGAATTATTTTGAGATCGGCATTACTAGCGGGTCTCAAGAACTAGTCCGAAAAATGCGGATGGGTTATAATCTGCGGACTGTACTCCAAAACTGTCGCGATCTCAAAGCTGCCGGATTTGAAGATATGGTATCGATCAATTATTCATTTAATGTGATCGATGAACGGTTTGAAACTATTCGTCAAACGATCGCTTATCACCGTGAAATGGAGAAAATCTTTGGTGCAGATAAAGTTGAACCAGCGATCTTTTTTATCGGCTTACAACCCCATACTCATCTAGAAGAATATGCCTTCAAAAATAATGTGATTAAACCAGGCTACAACCCCATGAGTCACATGCCTTGGGTGGCGAAGAAACTCCTCTGGAATCCCGAACCACTCGGTTCATTCTTCGGTGAAGTTTGTCTCCAAGCCTTCCGCGATAATCCCAATGATTTTGGGCGAGAAGTAATGAATATTCTCGAAGCACGGTTGGGTAAATCGGAATTGGAAGAAGCTCTCACCGCGCCTGTAGAAGTGAAACAGCTAACGAAGGTTTAGCTTCGACAGCGGTTTAAACCACTAGCCACGACTTCTAGTCGTTGGCTGTTTAGTAGCTATCCACTTACACTTAGGTGATTCCCAGTAATAAATCTACCCCTGTTTTTGGTTTCGACTCCGCTCAACCACGGCGGGTTGAGCGGAGCCGAAACCTGTTTGCTTGGTATAGTCTTTATCGGGAATCACCTTAATCCAAAATAAATCGTTCTCGCACTTCTGGAGTGGGAACCATACAAGTTTCTCGCCGTCCAAATAGAAAGAACCTTTGGCGAACAAACTCCGTGTATGCCCAATCCCTTAGTGGCTGTGGCATCGATTTAAAACCAGCCAATAATTGCCAGCCACCATCGAGCCTTGCTAGTACTGCCAAGACAGCATCACTCTTGGTCAAAATTGTATCTCCATCAACGAACATCAGGGTCTGAATATCAACTGGATCTAGTCCATGTAGATGATAAAGTTCCTGTCCCAATTTTGACTGAATCGCTGCAAATTTAAAGATTTTTTGATTATCGAGCTTAATTACTGTTTGCACGGCTGTATTGCAAAAATTGCAAACTCCGTCGAATAAAATTAAATTTTGATACATTATATGGTTGTTGTCCTATACACTTCAATGGTAATTGTTCAATCTTTCAAATATTTTTGTTGTAATTTACACACCCAATAAAATGTCTAGTAATTCACAGCAAAAAAATAATCTCAGCAAAATGGCGGACACGGTTACGATGTTTGTTGGCTAGCATAAAACTATAAAAGAATTTTGTCTCTCGGAGTAACTCGGAGTAACATCAATGATAAATTCAAAAAGTGATATTACAACTGTTCGTAATTGTTCAAACTGTGGCTCGAAAAAGGTTCGGCGCACTCACCGAAATGCCAAAATGGATAAATTCTTCTCGATAATGAATTTTTACCCTTATTATTGCCAAGAATGTGACGTTCGTTCTCACCATTTTGGCAGAAAATAGTTAAGGAATCTCAACATCACGAACACCTGAGCTAGTTTACAAAGAAATAATTAATTTCAGTCAAATAGCGGATGTGCTGCGTTACTAAGCCTGATTTTGTGGGTACTATAGATATATAAAATTTCTATCTCAATAGTTACTAAAACCATGAAACCAGAAAGTAACTGGCAAGCCATTCATAACTGTCCAAAATGTGGAACGGGTAATGTTCGGCGGACTCATCGTGTGGGCATATT
>JAJAYU010000156.1 GCA_026786125.1 Chamaesiphon sp. | reverse complement strand
TTATTTGCATCAATATCTAGTTTAAATACTTGAGCACGATCGCCATATTCTACAGCCAACTGATCGATCAATGGTGCTACTAATCTACATGGGCCACACCAAGTCGCAGTGCAGTCTACAACTAATACCTTGCCTTGGGCTAAAAGTGTATCAAATTCTGCTTCATCTGTAATGAATTCAGCCATGTTTCTCTAAAATATCTCCAAGTTAAAATCGCAATTTTCGGTTAGCTCCATCATAGCGGCTTCTGTGGATTGATCGACAGATTTGAAATTGCTACCATTAACTATCGACTAAATTTGCATCCAAGCTGTTAAGGCTGCGGCTAGAGCATCAGCAGCATCATCAGGGCGAGGAATTTTGTCCAAGCCCAGTTCTCGCGCCACAGCTTCTTGAACATCCGGCTTTTTGGCATTGCCATAGCCAGCAACAGCTTGTTTGATTTGACTGGGTGTGAACTCCACCCAGGGCACCTTATGCTGCGCGATAACTAGCAAAATCACCCCTCGTGCTTGAGCTACGGGAATGGTATTTCCCATTTTATAGAAGAATAACTGCTCGATCGCCACTAAATCCGGTTTAATTGCGTCTAGGAGGCTGTGCATGTCATCATAGATTGTCTCTAGTCGAGAGCCAATATCAGTTCGAGCCGGAGTTTGGATAATGCCAAAGTCAATCAGAGTGGCTGTTGGCGGGCGAGTATGTGGAGAAATAGAGATTGCCCCGAAGCCTAAACTGGCTAGCCCAGGATCTAAGCCAAGAATTTTGGTAATTGTCATTAAGTTAACCAAAAATTAAGCTGAGGCTTGTAGATTAATAATGAGTATTATGGCTGAATCTGGGAATTTAGTGTTTACGATCGCAATTATGGTCGGATTAAATGGGCATATAAGATATATGATTCGGCAATTCATTCCCATCGCCGCTCCTCGGTAGGATCGATCGACGACTTTGCGATCTGGCAGAGTACCTGTAAGATTGACTCATTGCCAGTCTATCAGCCAATTATAAAGCTCTTTTATTTTCGATCAAAAAAATAATGTCGATCGGTACCTTTAGACAAGCAGTTAGAAATCTTCGTCGCAATGGCGGTACCTCATCGTCATCGAGTGGTAAATCTCCCCGTTTCTGGCGGTTATTTCAATGGCTATCTCCAGGTATTTTTATCAAACGATGGCTATTTACCATCTATGTCGGCGTACTGATGACGATCTTGGGTTTAGCGATTTGGCTTAAGCTCACGCCTATTTTCTGGCTATTTCAGACTGTTGATAAAGTAGTAGAGTTTTTAGCAAAAATCGTCCCGCATTATTTGTCGGGACCACTGGTATTGGGTGGTGGTTTATTTTTGGTATTCTGGGGGCATAGTCGCTCGCTAGGAGAGATTAGCAAGGTTTTGCGACCAGATGGGGATCAGACTTTACTAGATATGCTGTGGCAAAATCGCCGCCTCAATCGAGGACCAAAAATTGTCGCCATCGGTGGCGGTACGGGCTTATCGACGCTGCTACGGGGCTTAAAGCTCTATAGTGCAAATTTGACCGCCATCGTCACTGTCGCTGACGATGGCGGCTCTTCGGGGCGACTGCGGCGAGATTTTGGAGTCTTACCACCTGGAGATATCCGCAACTGTATTGCGGCGTTAGCTGATGAAGAAAAATTATTGACGGAGTTGTTTCAATATCGATTTGAAGCTGGTGATGGCTTGATGGGGCATAGCTTTGGTAATTTATTTTTGACAGCAATGTCTGAGATTACCGGAGATTTGGAACGGGCGGTAGTTGCTAGTTCCAAAGTATTGGCGATTAGGGGACGAGTATTGCCTGCAACCCTGACAGATGTAGCTCTGTGGGCGGAACTATCCGACGGACGGATCGTTCAGGGTGAATCAAATATTGGTGCCTGCGATGGTCAAATTGTAGACATTGGCTGTACTCCAGCTAACCCACCAGCACTACCTGCGGCGATCGCAGCAATTGAGGAAGCAGACTATATTATCATGGGGCCAGGGAGTCTATATACTAGTGTGATTTCCAATCTACTCGTACCTGAAATCGCCGCTGCAATTGCCGCACGGAACGTCCCCCGCATTTATGTTTGTAATATCATGACTCAGCCTGGAGAGACTACTGGCTATACAGTAGCAGATCACATCGAAAGTATCGATAGGGCTTGTGGTCAGAAATTATTTGATGCAGTATTGGTTCAGCGGAATCCCCCTTCAGCGGGCTGTCTCCAAAATTATGCTGAGGAAAACTCCTATCCAGTGTTACTAGATCGGGATGATGTGAAACAATTGGGACGGAGTATCTTTTCGGTCAATGTGATGGAGGAAGATACGACGACTAGGTATCTGCGGCACAATTCCCGCCGTTTGGCGAAAGCTCTAATTCATTTTTACCGTCGCGCTCAAGAATCCGCACCCCAACGAAGTGGTAAAGTAACGGCACTAGATCGAAATAGTAAGTCAGCCTGATCGGAAGACTTGGGACGGGGGGACGGGGGGACTGGGGGATTAGAAGGTGGGATTAGATTTGTTAGGCTTATAATTCAAAATTAAATTCAAGATGACTGAACGGATTGTCAAATTACCAAATGCGAGTGCTACCCAGAAATTGGGAATGGATCTTGGTAAATCTTTGACAGCGGGGAGTGTATTATTATTAACAGGCGATTTGGGTAGTGGTAAAACTACTTTGGTACAGGGATTAGCCCTGGGGATGAGGATTGTGGATCTGATCGTCAGTCCGACGTTTACGATTATTAATGAATATTTTAGCGGTCGATTGCCCCTATATCATCTGGATCTCTATCGTCTAACTGAGGCAGAGGTTGACGATCTGCATTTGGAATGTTACTGGTTAGGATTAGAAACAGAACCAGGAATTGTCGCGATCGAGTGGGCCGAGCGACTATCATATTTACCAGATGATTATCTCCGAATTGAACTGACTTACGACCCAGTTGAGGGCAGAATTGCCAAGATTTCAGACTAGCCCAAATAACCACTAGAAAATCTGAAACCGCTGGCTAACCTAACTCGGAATCAATTCCCCTGGACGTAAGCGTGACCATTTTCCGCTATCTTTAGTAAAACTTTGACAACCGACGACATCCCATTCCATCTCTACGCCATCGTCGTGAGTGCGGATGTTAACATTGATGCTGGGGCTGGTAGCCTCAAAGTCGGGCAAGGTTGTCAGATGAGGCTGCTGATGTTGTGCTTCGACTGCATGATAAGTCGTACAACGATCGACATATTCGCAATTAATACAGATACACATAGAATTTTAGGGGTTAGGGACTAACCATCTCTTGTATTTTATGCAATTTTTAGACAATCTACCACTCGATCTAAATCTATTGCCAAAGCCAGTGTATGTGGTTGGTGGAACAGTACGAGATAGTTTACTGGGGCGAATTCGGGCAGAATTAGATTTAGATTTGGTGGTTCCGACTGGAGCTGTCGAGGTGGCAAGAAGGCTGGCGGCGGTGTATCGAGCGGGATTCGTATTGTTAGATCCAGAGCGTCAGATTGCGCGGGTAGTATTTCCAGATATGACTGTAGATATCGCCCAGCAGGATGGGGCTAGTATTGCCGAGGATTTGAACCGACGCGACTATACTCTCAATGCGATCGCTTATGATATTCAGACTGGTGAGACGATCGATCCACTCAATGGCACTCAGGACATCCAGCAGCGCGTGATTAGGATGGTGAGCAAGGAGAACTTAGTTGACGATCCATTACGGTTACTCAGAGCCTATCGTCAGGCAGCACAGCTTAATTTTACGATCGAAGCTGATACTCGTGAGGCAATTCGAGAGCTAGCCCCGCTGTTGACTACAGTTGCGGCGGAACGGGTGCTAATGGAATTACGGTATCTATTGCAAACGCCCACTAGCAGCCAATGGTTGGTGGCAATGATTGAAGATCGACTATTATCAGGTTGGCTAAAAATACCTGTAGACATAGCTTTTAAAAATCAAGTGACTCAATTTGATCGATCTTTTGAGTTGGTTAAACAGCATTATCCCGCACTGGCAATTGAACTAGAGCAGCCTTTACGCGATACAATTTCTACTACTCGCAGATCGATCGGTAAACTAACTAGATTATTATCACCAGAACTAGCTGTAGCTAATGCACAGCTATTACGATTAACATTTAGTTCAGCAGAGATTCAGATAGTAACTAATGTGATTAATTACTTGCCGCAATTGTTACAAGCGGAGATGTCTTTGCCAGAACAATACTTTTGGTTCAAGTCTGTAGGGCATGATTTCCCATTGCTGATTGTCCTGGCAATTACCGCTGGAATTGAGTTAGTGAAATTAGTAGGTTTGATCGATCAATATCTCGATCCTGATAGTCAAGTTGCACATCCCACCCCATTAGTTAGTGGTCATAACTTGACCCAATCACTATCAATTGCACCGTCGCCAATCGTTGGTAAATTGCTAACGGAGATTCAGCTTGCGAGAATTGTCGGCAAAATATCTACCCCAAGTGAAGCAATTCAATTTGCTAGAGAATTTATCATGACCAATAAATTACTCAATTAGTTTAGCTTTTTTAAAGACATCTTGAATCGTATCGCCAACGATTAGCCCGTACATAATTTGAGAAATTGAAGCTAATCCGATCGAACAGATTAATGCTGCTATTGGCAAAGAGATCCAGTTCTCTCCAGCTAAGAATACGACCCCCATAATCATCACTGCGGTGACAATACCACTCAGCGCACCTGCGAGTAGCTGCTCTCGGTCCCAGTCATGCCAAAGCGATCTCCAGTAGAGATGTTGCTTGAATAAAGATTTTTGCCAATTGCCCACGATCCGTCCATTGATACCACCACAAACGCCACCGATGATCGCTAAAATAATTAATGAAGTACAGTCTGCGTCTAATATAAGTATCTTGATACCTAAATGAATTAATCCCCAAGTTAAAATATTAATTGGTAATCCAATTATTGCTGTATAGATCCATTGATGATCGAGTGTTTTGATAGTTTTGAGGAGAATCCGCCATTGCAGATATCCTTGAATCGTACTGCTCAAGAGACAAGCTATTAGCCTCATGATTGAGACTAATACTAAATTATCCAAATCAAAAAGTAAAATAATCAAAGTGACAATCAACTGAGTCACGATTGTAAACAGAATCGATCCAGAAACCTGAATTATGAGCCATTGAGACAAGAAATGTGATTGAACAAGTTTAGACATTTAATTAATTGATAATTGATACTTCGGCTCATTTCGGCTTCGTTCAATGCAAGCCGCTCAGTACAAGTAGTTGGTAGTTGATAGCAAACATATATTTGCTTAATCAAAGAATATTTGCTGCGGGTATTTTTTGAATTTTCTCGATTAGTTTTAAGTCCTGGTAATGAGTAGAGCGAGATTTTTGGCTATCAAAGATAGCAATTACTAATCGTTTACCAAAATTGAGTTCGATTCTTAATCGTTCAGAAAGATCGTGTTCTAGTCTCAAGTCAGCTTGGATATATTGGAGATTAGTCGATCGAGTGTTGGCAATTTTGATACCTAATATGTAGAGTGGTCGATCTGTAAAGATCCGCATTGGTTTACAGACTAGATACGCTCGTTCAATTGCCGGATGATTAGCTAACTTATGCTGAATTTCAGCAATTAAATCTGGCTCTAGATCATGAGCAACAAATTTATCGGTGTCTTTGATATTGCGTTCTAGTTTTGATCGCCATTGTTTGGGCAGATGTTGTTGTCGCCAATCTAGATAAACCTCGGCTGATTCTAAATCACCTTGAAAAGTATGGAATCGATATAACTCCTCACAACTGGGAATAACTAAATCTGGATCTAATTCAATTGCTTGTTCTAAATAAACACAACCGCTCAAGTGTCCGCGATCGACAAGAGCTTTACCTACTTGATAATTTGCTTGGGGATGATTGGGAGATCGGGCGAGAATTTCTTGCCATAACTTGAGCGCGATTAATTCACCATCTAATTCTGTTGTCAAATCTGCTTGAATCGTCGCTTCATTTAACGATAATTCTGCCTTATTCGCTTGGAGATTGAGAGTGGCTAAATGTTCTCGCTGATATTGTGCTTGTTGATATTGGCGGAACCACGGTACTTTGCGATGCTCGTACCACCGCAAATCTAGTTCGGTTGCCAAATCTGCTAATTGATCGCCAAAATAGTATTCAGCCGCAGTACAAAGGATCGGGCTAGGAGTCCAGGATTTGGGGGTAGGATCGCCGACAGCAGCCAACCTGTCGCTGAGGCAGGGGTGAGTATCATCTGTATCCGTTGCCTCGCCGAGAATCAATCCTAGCCATACTTGGGTAGTCTGCGGATCGAGGGGCTGACGTAGCACCGCTAACATTTGGGTAACTACATCGGTTGGGGGGACTTCAGATCCTCGCGCCTGACGATCGAGTTCACGACTGAAACCTTCTTGGAGATAGTATTGATAAATGTAAGTTTGAATCAAATCACTTGCTGCAATTTCGGGGCTAGTCATCCGTTTGGCTAGGGCATCAGCAGTGTATTCTCGATCGCGTACAGATACAAAAGAGTAAGCCTTGATTAATGGTTCATACCAACGAAAGAACCATTGAAAAATAAAAAAATTGTTGTCAGTAGTAAGTTGTTCCCACATCTGTCTGACTCGAAAAATGTAGCCAGTAAAACTACTATCATTCCCAGCTAAATGACCCAATTCATGGGATAGGGTAGCTGTGAATTGTTCGGGAGTCAGAGATTGGAGCAGTGGCAAACCCAATAGTAAATAGTTCTGGTACCAGCCGAATAAGCCAATTCTTGGGGCTTGATAAATAGCCGCATTGTGATCATAATTAATCACAACATGGTGAATTTTGGGAGTCTTGAGTTTGATACTTACTTCGTCAATTAGGGTGAAGAGTTCGGGAAATTCACCTCGATCGATCTCCCGATCGCTTAAAGGCGTATACTGCACCCAAAAGGTCGCGATCGCCACTAATCCAAACAACATCCATAATTGATTGGGATCTACTGCAACCACCCGCTGTTGAGTGGTTTCAAATAGCCATCGAACTAGCCATAAACTACTGAATAAGGCTAGGCAAATCACCCCAATATATCCATAACCGATCGCAGCTAATCCAGCTACTTTGAGTTGATAATTGGCAGTAGTGCGTTGACGTGTTGATCGTTCTAATTGACGTACTAAAAGGTCAAATTTGGTTTGTTGCTCTAACTCCATCACATAGCGATTCAGAATTCCAAACCCAAAACTCAACATTTTTAGCGATGTTGCCCTAACGTTAAATCTCAGATTCAGTGGATAGGACTAGTATTCCCACCCGATCTCGAATCAATCTAAGTAAATTCACGGATTTTGAGATATTAACCGGAGGATTATCGATAAAATTGATGCTGTGCTAGACTTTGATCATCACTTCAGCTAAGTAAATTTTCATACATGCCTACGATCGAAGAAAACCAGCAAACCTGGGACGGAAGCTACGCATGGGCGCAACAGGGTGACGAGTGGTCATTATTTTGGGGTAGTGCAGAAGCTCAGTGGGTTGGTTCGATCCTGCCGCGTATTCATGGCTTGATTTCTACAGGTACAATTCTCGAAATCGCGCCTGGATTTGGTCGCTGGACAGATTATCTCAGAAAATATTGTGAGCAGTTAGTTGTCGTCGATCTATCAGAAAAATGTATCAAGGCTTGTCAACAAAGATTTGCTGCCGAAAAAAATATTAGCTATCACGTTAATGATGGTAAATCATTAGCAATGATCCCTGACAATTCTATTGATTTTGTATTTAGTTTTGATTCATTAGTTCACGCCGAAGCTGATGTGATGGAGACTTATCTGGCTCAACTTGCCACCAAACTCAAGCCAAATGGAGTGGGCTTTATCCATCATTCAAATTTGGGTGCTTATCAACCAGCTTTTGCAGCAATAGCCCAAATTCCCGCTGAACAAAGAGCCGGAATAGTCGATCAATTATTATTAGAACCAACCCACTGGCGGGCGGCGAGTATGACGGCTAAATTGTTTGAAACTTATTGCGATCGAGCCAATTTGCAATGTATTGGTCAAGAGCTAGTAAACTGGGGCAATCAGGGATTACTAATCGATTCTTTCTCCATGTTTACGCCTAAAAACTCTACTTGGGCGCGAGATAATCAAGTGATCGACAATCTGGCATTTATGACAGAAGCAGCATCAATTTCTAAGTTGTCGGGTCTATATTCATCAACTAAAAGAAAGTAATTACTTGCTTACTAGTGAAAAATTAGATATCTAGTGTAGAGGTGGATGGTGGATGGTGGATGGTGGATGGTGGATCAATATTGTCTATTTCCTAGAAAGGGAGTAGTAATTTGAGTTTGCCAACAGAGCAGGGAAAATGGTTGTCAGTGATTGGGATTGGTGAATCGGGATTGTCCGAACTTAGTCCACTGGCACGGGGGTTGATCGATCGAGCCACACTGATTGTTGGTGGTCAGCGGCATTTAGCTATGTTAGACTCTTCCCAACCGAAAATGGCGTGGGAGTCATCGATCGAATCATCAATTACATCGATTCTCAAATATCGTGGCACCCCAGTCTGTATCCTCGCTAGTGGCGATCCACTTTGCTATGGAATCGGAGTGACGTTGCTGCGGTATATTTTGATCGAGGAAATGACAATTATCCCCGCTCTATCTACCTTTAGCCTTGCTTGTGCCAAATTAGGCTGGTCGCTGACAGCAGTAGAAACCTTGAGTCTGTGTGGGCGTTCGCCAGATTTTCTATCAGCGATCCTCGCGCCCAATTCCCAGCTATTAATCTTGAGCGCAGGTGCAGATACGCCCCAAATTGTGGCAGATTTGCTGACACAGCGGGGGTATGGTGATAGTCAGATCACCGTGTTGGAACATTTGGGCGGGGAACGAGAACGGGTAATCCCAGGTATTGCCAGATCTTGGTCTAAATCAGATGTAGCCGCTCTCAATATCATTGCCGTTGAATGTCAGATCGACCCAACTACAACCCCCTTAAATCGCCTGCCAGGGCTGCCTGACAGTGCCTATCATCACGATGGACAACTGACAAAGCGGGAAGTGCGGGCGATTACCCTCGCGGCTCTTGCACCAATGCCAGGAGAATTGTTGTGGGATGTGGGTGCTGGTTGTGGTTCGATTGGAATTGAGTGGTTGAGGAGTCATCCACGGTGTCAGGCGATCTCGATCGAGCAACACTCCCATCGGTTACAATTTATTGCAGACAATATGGCGGCTCTGGGTACGCCACAGCTCCAACTAGTTCAGGGCAAAGCACCCACAGCCCTAGCAAATTTACCAACTCCCGACGCAATTTTTATCGGTGGTGGAGTCACCGCTCCAGACTTATTAGTTACCTGCTGGACGGCATTGCGATCGGGTGGTAGATTGGTTGCCAATGCGGTAACTGTAGAAAGTGAATTGCAATTACTACAGTGGCATCAACAAGCTGGTGGTGAATTAACGCGGATTGCCATTCAACGTACCCAAAATATTGGCGGATTTCTCGGTTGGAAACCATTAATTCCGGTTACTCAGCTCGTGGTGTTGAAGACACCAGCAGGTAGGGAATAATAAGTAGAGATTTCCTGACCTGAATATGATGAAACCGACAGCCACCCTTTTATTCTCTTGTCCAGATCGACGTGGCTTAGTTGCCAAAATTGCCAACTTTGTCTATTCTAATGGGGGCAATATCGTCCATGCCGATCATCATACTGATTTTAATGCAGGTTTATTTCTAAGTAGAATTGAATGGCAAATTGAAGGATTCAACCTACCACGAGAATTAATCGCACCAGCTTTTGGAGCCATCGCCCAACCTTTAAACGGTACTTATGAGATCCATTTTTCGGATGCAGTACCTCGGATCGCAATTTGGGTCAGTCGTCAGAATCACTGCCTGCTCGATCTGATCTGGCGACAGCAGTCAGGCGAATTTTCGGCAGAGATTCCCCTAATTATCAGCAACCATCCTGACCTTGAACCGATCGCCAACCAATTTGGTATCGACTATCATTATTTACCAATTACCAAAGATAATAAACAAGAGCAGCAAGTACGGCAACTAGAATTACTAAAAGAGTATCAGATTGAG